>CAZMLP010000034.1:0-18258 GCA_964566745.1 uncultured Verrucomicrobiota bacterium
AACTGGCCTGGTTGTTTTCGAGCAAAGCCGCGTTTTCCTTGAGCGAGTCTGCCACCTGCTGGCGTTCCGCCGACGTTGGCGCGCGCTCAAGCAGGCCGGCATAGCGTTCGAAGAGCTGCGTGAGTGTTTGAAGATATTGCGCCTGGTTCTCTTGAAAGCGCTGGTGAATGCCATGCAAATCCCCGGTGATTTGAGTCGCGACCGGCGCCTTTTCCTCCAGTGCCTTGATCCGTGCCCGGCGGGTCTCCGATGACAAATAGAACGTGTTGTCCAACACCACGGCGACGCTGGAGCTCGACTGGACTGGCGGCACTTCCGCGCGCAGATACGGGTCAGGGCGAGGCAACGAAACACCCGCGACCAACATTTGGGCAATGGCCTGCCGAAATTGAAACTCGGCATCACCGGCGGGTTCGATTTGCAACGTGACGACCGCCGGCTCATACGCCATGGAATGCAAGGCTTTTTGCGCGAGCGTCGATTCAGGAGAAATGATTAGAAAAACGGGCGGCGGCTCCGCCAGTGCAAAAATCACGGGCATGAACAACACTGGCGCGGCGTCCGACGCCGATAGAATTGCCTGTGCCTCCAAGGAATTTTCGACGCGTTTTCCTGTGCGCGTCGAGTAGTATGGAATCTTTAGTTCGCCCCCGGGATCTGGAGTGGGGGTGTCTGAGGGCGTGGTCACCCGGGGTAGAAGCGATTCCGCTGCCGCACCACCTGCCGCCCAGAGACCGACGTTTTCCCCCTTTTCAATGCCGATCAGCGCGCAGGGCTGCAAACCAGCATCGCGAAGGATCTGAAATGCGGCAGCCTGGAACACCGCGGTCGCGCACGTTGTGGCAGTGGTGGACAACTCAAGCGCGCCGGCCTGCGAGGAAGACGAAAGAGCCGGCTCGTTCCGAATGGTCAAGATATCATCCGCCCGCGCCAGCCATTCCCGGAAGCCGGGTTGATGCAAGGCCAAGGCGCGCAAAATGGATGCATCACAGCCGCCGAACTCGGGAAAAATAACCGCCACCCGCCCGCTTGCCGCCGCGGCGCGGAACCAAACGCCGTCGGTCGCCCAAGCCGTTTCGCTCCGATCCTGCAAACAACGGATCGCCGTTTCCAGGAGACGACCCAGTTCGGTCGGCGCTCCCAGCACGAAGCCAAGCCGGGCGTGATCGGATGGCACCACTTCCGGCAGGGTCAATGAAGGGGCCGACTCCTCCAGCAACGTCTCGCACCGCTGCAGGAGCAAACCCGGCGTGGGCGCGTGCAAAACAACAATGCGCGGCAGTTCCGTGAGGCGAAATGGCCGGTGGTGATCCGCGCCAAACTCCTCCATTACCAAATGAAAATTCGTGCCCCCAAACCCGAATCCGTTGATGGCCGCGCGGCGGGGTTGCCCCTGCCGGCGAATCCACGGGCGAGGTTGCGGGTTCAAATAAAACGGGCTTTCCAGGGCCTGCAACTCAGGGTGTGGACCGGCGGCATCCAAGACCGGTGGCAACACCTTGTGATGCAACGCGAGCGCGGTCTTGATCAGAGCGGCAGTCCCGGCCGCGGCGCGGCTATGACCAATCTGTGACTTTACGCTGCCGAGCACGATGGCGCGCGGGGGCGCCTTCGCAAAAACCTCGCGCAAACTTTTCAGTTCCACTTGGTCGCCCAGCACCGTTCCAGTGCCATGCCCCTCGACCAGGCCGATACTCTCCGGCCCGAATGGAAGCTTTTCATAAGCGCGAATGAACGCGCCCACCTGGCCCGCCTGCGCGGGTGAATAAAGCCCGCCAGCCCGGCCATCTGATCCGGCGCCGACCGACTGGATCACGGCGTAGATGGTGTCATCATCCCGGACGGCATCCTCCAAGCGCTTGAGCACAACCATGCCAACGCCATCCCCCAGCACAAGGCCGTCTGCCGCGACGTCGTAAGGCAAGCCGCGTCCCGATTTGGAGAGAGCCTGGATCTCGTGGAAGCAAACAAATGAGAACAGCGAGTTTTCCACCGTCGCCCCGCCCGTCAGAACGGCGTCACACGAGCCGTCCCGCAGCTCGTGAATCGCCGTCTTGATTGCGGCCAGACTGCTGGCGGAGGCGGCGTCGACCGTGAAGTTGGCGCCGCCCAAATCGAACCGGTTCGCAATGCGTCCGGCGACCATGTTGCCGAGAAAACCGGAGAAGCTTTCCTCCCGCCACCGGGGATAAAGATTTTGCAGACGACTCGAGACCCGCCCGACCAATTCCGAAGGCAGACCGCTATTTTGCAACACGCGTTGCCACTGCGGGAGATCAAGTTGCGCGGCCAGACCGTGCGCGGTCTGCCCGCCGTTGCTCACGCCAAGGATTACGCCAGTCCGTTTTAGCAGATCGGGACATTTGCCCTTGCTGCCGAGCATGCCGGCGTCCGCCAAGGTTTGCCGGGCGACCACCAGGCTGAGCAATTGAACCGCACTCACGGCCTCGAGGCTGGCCGGCGGAAGGCCAAATTCGGCGGGATCAAAAGTGACCTCGGGCAGATAACCGGCACGGCGAGCCGCCTGGGACGCCGCGTGCTCCTTCAAGTCCGAAAGCCCGTCCGTCTCCTTGAGCGGCGACAACGACTCCCGCCGGGCGAGAATGTTGTTCCAAAATTCGGAGAGGGTGGCCGCTCCAGGGAAAAGACCGCCCATCCCGACGATCGCAATCCGGTTCATGCCGCAGAGTGACGCGCGTTAGATCTGAAAAGTAAAGGTCTTCGTAACCGTCGTCAGCAGCAAGCCATTCAAATAATAAGTGAAGACCATCTTGCTGCTGTATTCCCCGGGAGCCAGATTGCCAGGCAATGGAAAATCAAACTTTCCCGTCACAGGTGGCAAGGGGGTGATGTCAGTAGTGGGCACCGGGCACACCACTTGCCCGTTGTAGGAAAAGTCCACGCTTCCGGTCACCCGGTCAAATTTGAACGGGACTGACCAATCGACGAGGATCGAGCCCTTGGGACCGGGTTTGGGAGCATAGCTAATGTTAATGACCGGCGGCGGGGCGTTCACCGTAATCGGCGACATCGGCGCAGGAGGCCCCGGGGGTGTTGCGACATAACCGGTGGTGGTTAATGTGAAGATCGTCAGCGGACGTGTCACCGTGACTGGCACAGCGCCACTGTTCACCAAGGCCGGGTTGGTGGCGCTGTTGTAACTGACGATGACAGTGCCGGCATCATCCGTGATCGTGAGGGTTTCGACGTAGGAGGTTTGCCAGTAAAGCGTGACCTGCGCGGAATAAGAGTCCAGCGTGATGCTGGTCCCTTTCCCGCCTCCCGCCACAGAGGCGTCAAACTCAATCAGGCCGTAAGGCTTGAGATTGAACTGCAAACTTCTCAGTGACGGAGTCCCCTTGTTGAAGGAGGCGCCCAGTTGAATAAATCCCCCGCCAGGAGGATTGGGATCGGGAAACGGTGTAAAAGTGTAATTTCCGTTGATCTCCCCCGGGACGGTGGCGGCGTGGCTCGGGCTGATGGCGGTTTCCGTCGCGCCAATGGTTTTCCAAGCCAGGAGGGCTGGCTGGCCCAAGCCGATGTCCAATGGCAAAGAAGCCGTCACCTTTGCCATCATCACCAGTGTGCTCGGCGGAACCAGTCTGCCGTTGGCTGTGACGCTGACAAAGACCGGTGCCGGAGCCACTTTTTGTATCTGCAAAGCGTACACACCATCCTTGTACTTGGGGATGTTCTTGTATTGCACATACAGGAGGGTGACGTAAGGGGGCAGAGTTGTAAAAATGCTCTGGATGAGGAATCTGAATGTCGCCGCCGCGTACGTGTTCAACGGCGTGGCGCCCGGCCGGAAGGTCCATTGGATGATCCCCTCCTGCTCCGATTGAGGCACCGTCTTGGAAAGCCCGGATTCGGGGTCAAAGCTGGTGATGGCGATCTGCTTGATCACATCATGCGAGGCCAGCGCGCCCAAATCGGTGGTGGAATCATTGCTTTCCACGAAATAAAAGATGAACTGCGAATCGTCGGTGAAAGTGATTTGCTGCTGGGCATTGGTGAGAAAAAGGGTCATCGCCGTGTGAACCTGGCTGGCGCCGGGTTGCGAAATAAAGACGACATTGATGCCTTGGTTCAGGCCCGGAATTGTCTGCGCCTTGATATAATCCCCGTCGTTGTTCACCTGGACCGACACACCTTCCTGGGAAAAGGAGTGCTGCAAAGTCAGGTCGGCCAACTCGTTTTGAGGCTTGTAGATAAAGACCAACCGCTGGACGGCCTGCGCGGGAACGGTGGCAATCGACCAGGAAAAGCTCCAATAGTAAGCCTTCCCGTCGAGATTTGTGTTTGTGGTGACAACATTCCCCAAAACCACAGTGATCGAAAAACCCTGCGGCACCAAAAGATCCTGATTGGGTGTCAAAATCCAGTTGCGAAACCTGCCTAGACTGGCCGTCACCTGCCAGGTCGCCGTGTTTGACACGGCATTTTTGAGCTGGTCATCAGTGAAGATTTGATTCGGGGCCGCCGGATTGGGAGGTGTCACAATCAACTGGGACTGGTTGGCCTTGAGAGTGAGGTCCGCGCCCGTTTTATTGGTAACCTTAATCTCCACCGTGTTCACCTGCGGCTCACTCGGTGTCGGCGTGAGGTACAGTATGCAGGAATCCTTCTGATTAACCGTGATATCCAGTTGGAGGGTGCTCATGGGTTTTGGGAGGCCGGCGAGAGTTGAAGCCAGCCGTCGCGAATCACCTGGCCGGAAGGGAAAAGGGTGGCCCGATCTGTGGAATCGGTCAATGACGGGTTGGTCGCCCAAGTGTTGCCATTGCGTTCCAGCCACGACCATTGGCCGCCGGCTTCCTTGGGAAGGGGGATTTGAATCTGGTCCTCGCGCAACAACATCGGTCGCGCGGTGAAGGCGATGTTAAGAAACCTTAGCGCCTGCGCGAAAATGTAATTGGGAATCTCGATTGCCTTGACCGGCAAAATGCCGATTTTGGCATGCACCCGGGCGCGCGGATCCACCAACATGATGAGAATGACCCCCGGATTGCCGGGGTCCGAGTTCAGTTGAATTTCGTTCCCAGTGGGAACCACTCCATTCTGGTTTACATTCGGAACCGGGGTATAAAAAGTTTGGTACGGCTGCGCGGCCGCCTCCAGAAAATAGCCCACCAGCCCGTCGTTCACCTTCCCGAACTGGCCCACCTGCGCGGCAAACTCAACCTTGGTGAATCCCCTCGTGGGATCCCAATCCGGCGTTGTCGGCCGGACTGTCTGTTTAAAAGCGTCCCAACTCTGGTCGGTCGCCGGTTTGCCTTGAATTTCCAGCTTCAACATCGAGCGAACCACCGCCAATGGCCGCCCCATCAACACCGAGAGGCTTTGCCGGGACTGGAAATCCTCGGGGTCGATACGCCCCAGCGCGAGGTCGGTCGTGTCCACGAGCGTGTCAAAAAACGCGGTGGAATTGCCGCAGATCCCCTGCACCACCGCCTTGAGATGCGGATTCTTTCCCTGAAACAACGCGTCGATGGAAGGATCCTGCACCGGATTTCCGGGCGCGGGGAAACAGGTGATTGCCTGCCCGTTGGGAGTGCGCGTCAGAAAACCGATGGCTTCGCCCGCCGCGCCGCAGACCAGCAACGTGTTGTTGAGATAAGTCGGGACGATCCAGCCGCAAACCGGCGTGCTGGCAACGACGGAATTCATTTCCGAGATTTGATCGTTCGCGGCGAGATAACGGAACTGGAGCCGCGCCGGTTGCGACAAACGAGGCAGCAGGGAGAAATAATTCGCTGGCAAACTCGCTGGCCCGCACATGGACTCGGACGGCACGAGCGCGTTGGGGTTGATGGTTTTAAACCGGCCGAACGCGTCAATGACTCGCAGCTTGGAGAGTTGGGCAAAGCCGCCGCGCAGCCCGCAGAAGATATTCGCCGGCAACGGGCCGGTGTTGTTCGTGGGCCCGATGGCGTTCGCGCAATTGATGTTGGTAAAGTTGAGAAGGCTGATCGTGCTGGCAATCGGGTCATTGACGGCCATTTGCAAAGTCAGCTTGCGCATGAGCAAGGCGTCGTTCACCCCGCTCAAACTTTGCGCCAGCAACGGCAATGCCGTGATCTGATCGAGGACGGCCTGCAACTCGGGGTCGGGATTGACCAGCAGATAGTTCCGTATTTGCCCCTGCAAGTTCACCGTGGCCGGAGTGATCACCACCGAGCCGCGATACACCGTGAGGTTGAGCGGGTTGGGGGCCGGTCCCGTGTATGAAAACTTGTTATCGTCAGGATCGAAACTGTAGTTATTCCGCGCGTAATCGGGACTGTAAGGAATGACCACCCCTTGTTTCGAGGATTGGCCAGACGCCGGAACGTATTGCAATTCCCATTGAATCACGAGCGGTATCCAAGGGGTTGCCCAAGCGGTTATTTCCAACGGCGACGGGGCCTGTGCCGGTGCGGTCACCCCAGAGGCGAGGGTTTTCAGGAGTGCCTGCAAATCCGGCTGGGACAAATAGAGCGCACGATAGATGGATGCCTCCTGCGCGAGGGAATTCAAGATCGCGTAGGGGCAATTCCCTGGCGGCTGCGGCGTCAATGAGTAGCAATTTGAGGTGACTGTGGAACCACCGGCAGCCACCGACGAAATGACCTGCAACTCGGTGCGGCAGGTCAGGGTGCCATCACTGTTAAACCGGCCGTTCTGGCCATAACGCTGGGAAAGCTGGATTGCCGGCCCGGAGAAGAGAAACGCGGGGTCGTTCGGTCGCCAGTAACGGGGCGCGGACGTGTTGACCAAGTCAAAAGGCAGACCCGCTGTTTGCAGATTCTTCTGAATCGCGGCGCTGGCGGATTGAATTTGTCCCTCAAGTGCCGCCAAGGCCTCGCGTAGCGTCTGAATCTGATAAGACCGGGTGGGATCGTCGGGATTTCCCACCCACTGCACCAAGTAATTGTAGATCGCGTTGACGTCTGGATAGCCCGCCGGGGGATTGAAAATAGAAACCTGACCATGCTCGATGATCATGTATTTGTACCAGTCCCAAAACACCCCTTGCTGCGCCGCCTGAAGGGCGTCTGTCCCGGTATCAAACTTGAACTGGAGCTGGTTAAGCTTGTCCAAATCACCGGCGTAAGAGGCGGGAATCGTCGTCTCGTCCGGGGCTGGAGGCGGAGGGGTCCCCGGGGCGTTCATGGAGACCGGCTGGCTCTCCTGTCGTTGCAAAACCCAGACCGATCCACCGTCATGTTTTTCAAATGAACCTTGATGCAGCAATTCCTCCAATTGCTCGAGGCCATCCGGTTTCGCCAATTGTGGCAGGATGCCCAATTGAAACGCGTTTAGGAATTGCTCGACATTGCCGTATTGAGCCGAGGCCATGCGGTTGGCCAAAAAGGCCGAGAGCGCCTCGGTGTGGGTGTTGCCCACCGCGATGGTGATGTCGTTCGCCGGATCGTTGTCGAAATAGCTTTTGCCAGAGCCGGGGTCCCATTGCACGGATAACAACACGCCGCTGCACAATGTATGGGCCAGCCCGGACAAATCCGGCGCCCCTGCCACAATCCATTTATAGATGCCGAGCGCGGTGGCCTGGTTGACCGCTGGGTTGTTGGCCGGGGTATTATGGGTCAACGCCAGCAGTTCGTTGACCCACTCGGGCTGGACCGGATCCAGCGCCGCCCCTCCATACCAGCCAGTAACCACGTAAGTGAGCGCCGCCGGGCCGGTGAGATCGGAAACGTCGTCGAAAAAACCAAACACGCTGCGGCAATTCTGGTAAATCGAGGCAAAAGAGGGCGTGCCATAACCGATGGCCGTGAGGTGTGGCAGATAAGATCCGGGTGTGCCCAGTTCCCTTTCCTGCCAGTCGGCCAAGGGATAATAGCGACCGAGGTAAAGAAAGGTCGGCCCGGTCTGGCTGCTGTCCGTGTAGAGATTGGGAACTGTGACGTTACGCCCTTGCGACGTGCTGGAAAGGCAATTGCTTTCCACCACCCAGGAGCGCGCCTGCATCCCGGCGGCAGTCTGCCAGAGGCGGGTCACCAGCCAGCGATTGGGAACATCGGGAAATACGGCTTGGTTGTCATCCGGGCTATGGTAGCCGTGGGTCAACGCGTCCGGAAGGGCCCAATGCAGATGCACGCCCGGAGGCATGGAACTGTTGGACTCGAACGGCGGGTTCAGCACGTTCTCGCTGATGGGCGCGCCCGGGTTTTTCGTCTCCCCGGCATTGTTCACATACGGATAACGGGTGAAATCCGCCTCGGGATCGGTAAAACAAATTCTTTGCGTGTCGCCATTCCCGACGGCAAGCGCCTCAAGAGAGACCGGGACAAGGATGCTGGTGGCTGGATTTGGCATGGCGGAGCAAACTCAAGGATTGGCGGGCGGCATGTATTTAAAGGTCACACTCTGAACTCCCTCGACCATTTCCAAGGCAAACTCGGCGGACGTGACCGGGTCGGTAAAGCCGGACGGTTTCAGGGCAGTCTGGAGGCTGGAGGCCATTGTAAGCGTCGAGGGATTGGCTGAATTGAGGAGAATCACTCTTTGGTTGCCCGGCCGAAACGGCACCGGCGCCGGCGGCAGCGAAAGCTGGTCGCCGGTATTGATGTCGCGCAACACTTTGACGAACGCGGGGTCCGCCTCCGTGTCTTTCTTGTCATCGCCTATGTCGTCCCCGCTCTCAACCGCTTTCACCCCGAAATGAATTCCCTCGGAGGGTTCCTGGATTTCCACGGAATCGATCAGGCCGCCAATCAAGCACAGCACCACCGTGCCGGACAGACGATCCAGGCGAAGAATGGGCAGTTGGTTTCCGGCTTTGTCTTGCCCTTTCACCTCCAAATTAGGCCACCCGCTCACCACGATGGAGCGCATAAGAAAACCGGAGACTATCGGCGCGCCGGCTCCTTTCAGAGCGGATCTTAGCACCGGAGCGTACGCTTGGTCGTGCAACTTGTCGGTTTGCGTGGTGCGGCCAATACTGGATGCTCCCTCCACCAAACAAGCAATCCAGTTGGGGTCCACTTGGAAAAACCGGATGGACTCGTTGGGCAGCATCTTTGCGTTCGGAATCAGATACTGAAAAGGAACGCCCGCCAGCAGTTGAAGCCGGTCCAGGAAATCCGTGATGACCGGCCCGGGAGGATTGGGCTGGCTGTCCCGCACACTCGCGATAAACGAGATATTCTGGTGGAAGAAAATGGAGGAATGGGAGCTTTTCATCGAAATCGCCGGTCAGAAGGTTGGCTTGAGACTCGTTTTGATGAACTGCATGGACTGGTTGAGAATCACATTCTCTGTCAGGCCGGCGGGTGGCGGGGTAAATGTCTGCCCGAACTGCTGCTGCACCGCGTTTTGCTCGACCGCGCGGATCGTGGCCAGCCGGTTTTGGCGTTTCCATTCGGCCAGTGCGATGGCGAACGCCTTGTTTTGCAAGCCCAGCAACTGGCCGAGTTGCCAGGCGGCCGCGTACGAGGCGTCAAAAAAGCCGGTGGTGGGATCGTACCGCAGTATGGAATCTGTGCTAGAGACGGGGGTGGCCACCGTGAGCGGTAAATTAAAGGGAATCAATGGTCCCCGATACCAGGAGACCGTCTGCGTTCCTTCACGCAAATAATGAGTCATTGCCACATAGCCCATGTGCAACGCGTCTGCCAAGGCTTGGGGTTGGGCCGGGCCGGTGACGGGATCGGGATTCGGAATCTGCAAATTAATCGGCGCCTGGTTCAATTCCCTCATCAACTCGCTAAAGCTTTTGGGCAAGTCGATGGAGAAGAATCCCCAATGCGCCAAGGAAACGAGGCGGATGGGTTTCGCCAAAGTTCCTTTGCTTTCCTCGTTCGGAAGCGAGCTTTCCATGTTCTCGAGCGAGACCAGATAAACCGTGCTTTTTTTTCCCTTCGCCGGAAGACGGTTCGCAATGACCACTGAGTACTCAGTGGTCTGAACACCGCCGGGGCCTTTGGCATCCGTGGTCACCATGCGCGCGTGCGCGTTGAAGAAAAGGTCGTCCGGCGTCGGCGCAATCTGGTTAAACAGCACGGCCGGAACATCGATGGTCTGGCACGGGCTGATAGGCAGCTGGCCCGGCTCCAAACTGTCGGCGAATTTATCCGGGGCAAAGTAGCTTTGCACCGCGTCAGTCGTTTGCAGATCCTGCAAAGTTCGGTCAACCAAGGGAGGCGGCGGATCGTCTTGGTCAAACACCAGAAGCGCGAGCCACGAGCGCCGGTCCGACTTGTTGTCCTCTTCCACCTGGCCGTCGATGGGGCGTTCCCACGGCAATGTTTTGCGCTGGAAAACAACGTGCGGGAGGACATTGTCAAACTCGCCCTCATGACTTGGGGGCGGGAAATAGCTGACAATCTCGCTGGGATTCAGCTCAAACCGCTCGCCTTGGACGTAAAAATTCCGCTCCGTGGAGAAGGGCTTTGTCTCCTCGATCGACCCGTCCTTGCTGCTGACTTGATGCGTGGTGGTCAGGGCATACAGACCGGCATCCAGTTGCGGCACGAAGTTTTGAACAAACTGAATGGTACCCGACTGCACATCGGAGAGACCGGATTTGATGGGAATGGGAGGACTCACGCTTGGTTTTCTCCTAATACTCGGAGTTGAGGGGCTTGCAGCAATCCCGCGCTGCCCAGGCCGGAGGGATTGATGACGATATTGGGATCGACATCCAAGCCGAACGCCTTCATCGCATTTGCCATTTGCTGGCGGGCCTGGTTGACCACGGGATCTTTAAAGGATTGGGTGATGTCGGCCAGCACTTGGTCCGGATCGCGGTCAAACGGGTCCGTCGTGGGCACTTTCACATCCTGCCAGAAGAAGGGGTAAGTCGCCTCCTCCTCGGTTTGCAGCTTCTCGATGCTTATGGGCCGCAGAATTCCGGGATTGGCCACCGGACCGGTAATTTCAAATCCGACGAGCACTTGGGGAACCCGCTGGTCCGGAGCATTAATGTCCGGATTGAGCGGGCCCCAAAGTCCTTTGGGCAGATTTTTGATGATCGGAACAAGGGTGACGTCATTGTAATTAACCCCCTCGCGCGTCAGCTTGATGGTGTACTCGGACGTCATGGCGCCCGGCACGACATTCACCGGTCCAACGCCGATCTGCTGGTTCCATGCGCCCGTTTGAGGCGTGCCATTAAAGGTGGCGGTCAAAATCGGGAGCACCGACTGGACGTTGATGGTCACGCTCTCGGGTGTCAGGAACCAATCGACGCTTACCGGCGGCGCGGGATCCGCGAGATTGCTCCTTCGCGCGGCCCGGGCGGTGGCGCCAGGCTTGCGAACCGTTCGTGACAAGCCGTTGGTGACGTTTGCCGCGCAATACTGGCCCGTGTCAGCCGGCAAAAAGGAGGTTTTGAAATTGGACCAGGAGATTGGCGCCGGGTTGGGGTTACTGTCTCCAAAGCTAATGGTGAAGGAGATGATCGAAAGGTCCACGGAGGCCGTTCCAGCGAAAGACGGTCCCCACAAATCCAGCGACGCGCCCACATGCGCGGACAGGGTGAACGAGGTGAACAGCAAATCGATACGCGCCGAAACGCCGATGCTGACAGAAATTCGCGCGCGGTAATGAAACGGTTTCCACGCGATCAGAAAGTCCGCCGAGGCGTCGAACCACGCCTTGATCGGCCCGGCCTCGTACGAAGCCTCCAAGTAACCGCCCGCCATCAAGCAGGACGGTGTAAGGGCATAATAAGCCCCTCCTTTGACCGTGAGGCTGCCGCTCACCTGCCAGTTAATGCCCACCCGCGAAACGGTGGGATAATACGGGGGTGGACTGAAGAAAGGGCTGTAGCCGCCAAGGGTCACGACGAATTGACCCTCGTTTGGACCCGAAAACCAGTTGAAAAAGGCGAAGCCACCGGTCAGCCGGCACGCCTTGCTCAAAATATACGATTCAGAGGTAAGCTCGGCGGACACCGCCAAAAGCCCCTCGTCTGGATTGAAAACGGCCTCCATCACCATCTCCGCGTACGCCACCGGAGGCTCCGCGGGAGGAAGATTGGCAGGAACCGACAACGTGGACCGGCCGAGCAACGCCAGTTCGAATTTTGCGCCAAACATCACGGACAGCAGCGCCACAGTGTTGATCTGCTGGAATGACGAGAATTGGACTCCGGCCACCACCCAATTCTGCCCGGCTTTGGGTGGCAAATACGTCGCCAACACCTGCAACGCGTCGTTGGGACTCGTTTTTCCGGCGAACGGTCCCCCGCCCGGCTGGGTCGCCCCTTGAATCAACGGGAAGGACGGCAACTGGGCCAGCGTGGGCAGAATGAAATCGCGATTATAGCCGAAACCGGCGGCAACCCCCGTGACAAAGAAGAATGGCGGGCCACCCAAGGGATAGTTTAGCAACGCGAAGATGAAAAGCGAAACCACCTCGGTGTTATCACTTTGCTTGATTTTCGCGTACGAGCCGAGCGCGGAAAGAGTAAAGGTTTCCGCCTGGATCAGCGCCTCCCCGCTGTATTCCTCAACGATCGGCGCGACGGGATTACGGTTCCGGAAAAATCCGCCGGAGACTTTGACCGGCCCGTTGCAGAACTTGATCGTAAGACCGTCAAGACTTGCCGAAAGTTGCCTCGTCGGGATGGAATATCCCAGGAAAAGCCCGTTTAGGGTGATTTCCAAGGCCGAGGACACCAATCCCGCGTTCAACAGGATGCCGACCGTTTGATCCTGGTACTGGAACCCGACTTGCCCGATGTAAATCGGACCCAGCGTCCGTTGAATCTGGATAAAACTGGGGGTGTTGGTGGCCGTCATTGACCCCGTGGCAGGCGGCGCAACCGCCAAGACCATCGCCGTTTTGGCAGGCGGGGTCTGCACCTCGTAGATGGGGAACATCAACGGGCGCTTGTCGTCGCTCGACTGGAGCGAGCCGAGGCAGTAGGCGCCGGGATTGACATTCTGCACGCTGGAGTCGAACGGAGGCAGGTTCCCGAGCTTGGCCAGTTCCTGCACGTTAGTCGGCCCGGTGCAGGCCAGGAGTGTGAATTGCTCCAGATGATAGGGAAAGCTGTCTCCCACCAGCGGCAGGCCGGTGAAGGCAAGTTTCCCAATCTGGATCGCTATATTCGCCGAGCGCTTGCCGTTGGTGACCGAACTGGCCCACGAAGCGCCGCGCCCACTGGTGGTCTGGGCGGACATGCGCGCCTCAAACGTGGCAAAATCGTAACTGAGATCAACCTCTTGGAGGGTGAGATTCAACTCGTCCGGCAAGGAAAAAGGCAGGTCTAGCTCGCCAAGCAGCTCGTTGAAGCTGAAATTCGCATCCCCCGCCGCCGTCCACTTAATTTCAAATTTGGAGTTATTGTTCCCAAAATTGAAGGTTGCTTGCAGCGTGGCTTTGCCGATGACGATGGTGCCTGCAATCGTGCCAATCGTGCCTTGCGGCGAACGCGTGAGGGTGAGCGTGGCCTCCAATGATTTCAGCAAGGAGTTGGAATCCGACGACGAGGCTCCGCTCACCGCCCCGTTGAAAGTGAAGGTGCTGGAGGAGGAATCATAATCAATGGCCAGCGTCACGATATCCAAAGTGGGGCAAGGCGGGTTGGGCACGCCCAACCACTTAAAAAAGTCGCCCAAGAATTTGCCCAACTCGACTTTTGCCTGGTTTAACTTCAGCCCCATCTTCCAACTGGCCGTGCCACCTTGGGAAGAGCGGCTTCCGGTCACTTGAAAATCCGTGCTGCACAGCGTCACTTCGGTGGTGACGGAGAAGTCCTTGCTCTGCGGCGTCGCGTTCACCGCAAACACCGCCGACTTGAAGGCAAAGACCGCGGTTCCAGCGACTGTGAAGTTCCAGTCCTCGGTGGTGGCGATTTGCGCCTGGTAAATTTGCGCGGACGGGGTGGCATCCACGCTACACTCATCAATAACCAAGTGCGGAAAACCGGTGTTGGTCTGGAACAGGTCATTGATGAGATCGTCAATGGCCAGCCCGGACTCGGCTGAATCCGAAGTCTCGCTGGACGGTAATTTGGCCAAGGGAGGATAATTGATCCAGAGGCGCCCGTCGGGCAGTTGCACATGAATGGCAACGACCTGACCGCTCAATGTCAACGTGCCGCTGATCTTGGCCGATTGCAGCTTCTTTCCCCGGGTATCAACACACAATTGCACCGATTCAATGGTGGCGGCCGGCAAGTGCAAAAATGTGATGGCGGAGTGCACCAGGTTCTTCAGCGTGTCCCCGCCCGCCCATTGGGCAAGGTCGGCAATGGCCGGCAGCAGTTGCCCGGACGCGGGCGTCACCTCCATTTGCCATAGGCCGCTTTTGATTTGGAAAAAAGCGACCTGATAATCCCCAATCAGCGTGATTTGCGCGGAGAATCGGGAACTGAAGGAACTGACTGACTCACCCTTCGCGGAGGGAGCAACGGTAAAACCCAATTCAACTCCCACCGATTTCAGCCGAATGGAGGGCGTGGCAAGAAACTGGCATTGGACGTCCTGGGAGGTCTGGATGCCCAAATCTGTCAGCCCGCCGGAACCAAGTTTTGCGGTCAGACTCAGGCTGGAAATCCCGAAGTTTCCAAACAGCTTGA
Organism: uncultured Verrucomicrobiota bacterium; assembly: GCA_964566745.1. GTDB lineage: Bacteria > Verrucomicrobiota > Verrucomicrobiia > Limisphaerales > CAZMLP01 > CAZMLP01. The sequence continues at coordinate 14,537 of CAZMLP010000034.1, forward strand.
GGACCAAATCCGAGGCAAAGTTGGTTTGGCCGACGAACGAGTAGAGCTCGTCGAGGCCATAGCGAGCGGTCGTGGGCGGCGAGTTTTGCAGAACGAGTTGGGCCTGACTGTCGAGGGTGCCCGTCAAGGTCACCGGCGACTGCGAGGTCAAGGCCAACTGGGCTTTGGTGACTTGCAGAGTGGTGACAATTGGCGCGCTGGGAGAAGCCTGGCTGCACGTTAGCGACAAACCCACCCCGGCAAGATTTCCGTTGGAAACCCCCAAGACCGTCCAAGTGTCCTTCACCGCCCCAGTAAGCTGGAATTGCGTTGCGGATCCGGGCGGGGAGAGCGCCGCCTGCCCAAGGTTTAACGTTTGGGCCGGAAGTGTTTTGAAAAACGCCATCAATTCGTCGGAATACGAGACGTCGGCGACCGCCAAGGTTAGCGATTGGTCAGGCTTTATCTTCTGCTCGATAGCCTTCCTAATGTCATCCAAGGCTGGCATAATGGGCGATGTTCTGTAGCGCGTACGGGGTGTAAGCAAAACCGGTGTTCTTTTTTCGATTGGTTCCAGCCTTCGGCTGTTGGTAAGCGACCCCCATCTGCAAGGGGTTTTCTTGGGAACCCGCTTCGGTAACCGTCAAGAAGATATCCCCTTCCTCCAAAAGGATCCGGCCCAGCGGCCACACACCCGCCACTTCCCCGGAGGCCCCAATGACGGGCGAGGTCGTTCGGATATCCTCTCCGGTCAAATAATACGCTTGCAACCGGTCGCTGGCCTCGAGGGAATTGATCACCCGTTGCGTGGGATGACCGTAGCTATTGCCGGTGCCGCAGGAAACAAAGGCCAGTCTTGGCTTTAGCCGGGCCAGAAACGCGTCCGAGGTGGAGTATTCGCTGCCATGATGGCTGGTCTTCATCGCGGCCACGCGGCCCGCCAGGTTATTGGCAGGGTTCAAATAAGCCTGCAGAGCATCCTCCTGGGTCGTTTCGAGATCGCCTCCCGCGTAATATTTGAAGTTATTGAGCGTGACTTTAACCCCAATGCTTCTTTGATTTTTGTTCCGGTCGGCGGAAAGACCGCTGGTGGCCGCGTATAGAAAGTCTCCCGTGTCGTTTTTCAATACATACTGGTTGACCGCAATGCATTTCACCCGGGGCGCGCCGGCGGGAATGGGACTGACTCCTTGCCAAAGCAGTTCCTGATTGAGCAGCCATGTGCAAGCGTGCCAGCCTTGGGCCACCAAGCCCTCTTGCTCCACGCCGCTGGGGGCCGTTTCGTCAAAATAAAAAGGCGCGACCTGCGCCGTTAAACGTTGCCGGGCGCCCCGCCGGGCAACCGCCGCGACATAACGGAGATAATCACTTTCTTGATTGGACTTAGTGATGTTATACCCCTTGCCTCCTCCCGACAGGCGCATGGTCTTGACCTGCAAATCGCCCGGCTCGCCCGGATCAAAGATAATCGTGTTGTCGTAACGCGTGGTGCTTTTAGTCAGCAGGGCTTGGATACCATTAAAATGGTCGCTGTCATAATGAGTCACCACCATGACATTCAGGCTGGCGACGCCCTGGTTTTCGAGATAACGGTCGATCGACTCCGCGCGATTCGCCCGGCCTCCGTCAATCAACAAGGAGCGAACGATCCCGGCGGTCGATTCCCGTGCGACAATGAGCGTCGCGTCCCCGGGGCTGACGACGTCGAGATGGCTAATTTCGAGGGTCCATGCCATGGAATTTCCTCCACTTGCGAAAAAAAACACGACTGGCCGGGAATAGCCGAAACGCTTTCCGGAACAGCCGGATTCAACCTCCCAACCAGTTTAAGATTTCAAGTTACAACGAAACAGATGGAAGGCGCGGGAATTCCACAACACCTCCCATTGATAACGCATTGAACGGGCTATTAGTGCGCGGGCGATGCGGCGAAGTCAAAACAAAACCGGGGATTCCCGATGTTTGATTGCCCATTTAACGCCTTTCCCCATCAATCGCCTCAAATGATCGACTCGTTCCCGGCCGGGGCTACGGAATTTACTCGCGAACGGGCATTTTTCACACCTGGCTTACGGAGTTCCAATCGGGGTAGATGGCGGAATCAAGCTGGCCGCGCTGAATTAAATCCTGCAGGTCGCGGATAATAGTCTTGCGAGAAACGTTAAATTCGCGCGCCAACCGCGAAATGTTTGGCCGCTCCGAGGTGCCGCGCAGGCGGTTCAAGATTTCATGCTGGCGGGCGAGGCGCTCGGTGAAGCGTCGCTCCGGCTCGTTGCTCTCGATCTTTTCGGCGCGCTCCAAGGATTGCAATTCGCGGATCGTCTCGCCCATGCCACATTCCCGCAACGCGTTTTCCACCGTGGCATCCAACTCGTCCAAGTCCACCGGCTTCTCGAGGACGTAGTGAGCGGCGCGCGGGCCTTGGAGCGCCTTCAATTTGCCGCGAATGTCAAGGGTGCCGGAAATGATAATCACCGGCACATGCGCGGCCACTTCCTTGAGGCGCGGCAGGTAGTCGGTGCCCAACTCACCATCCGCAAGGATGTGGTCCAGAATAATCAAGTCCGGCGGATGCTGGCGAATTTCCTCCAGCGCCGCGCTCGCCTTGGTGACGCAAGTCAATTGGTAGCCGCGCAAAGTTTTGGAGTACAGCCGGATTTGCCGGGGATCATCCTCGACGATCAAGATATCCCCCTTGGCGCTGCTGCTCGAGTCCATTCGGAGGACCAAGTTAGGACGGTCAGGATTCATTGTCAGTGTGCGAGTCGCGCTCACCCTGCGCGGCCGGAAAGAAAACACGGAAGGTCGCTCCTTTGCCAGGTGAAGTCTCCGCGGCGATGCCGTAGCCAGCGTTCTCCGCAATGGTGTAAACGGTGGACAGGCCGAGGCCAGTCCCCTGCCCCACGCCGGGGGATTTGGTGGTGAAAAACGCCTCAAAAACGCGGGGTAACACCTCCGGTGCTATACCCGGCCCGGTGTCCGCCACGAGCAATTCGACGCAGGACCCGACAGGGCGCGGAGCCAGCACCAGTTGACGAGGCAAGGAGGCAACCCGTCGTACCGCAATGCGCAACTCCCCTTGCCGCTGCATGGCCTCGGCGGCGTTGACCAGCAGGTTCAGGAGAATTTGCTCAATTTGTCCGTGGGACCCCCCCACCGGCGGCGCGTCCTCGTCCAGATCCAGCTTGAGGGTCAGGCCGCTCAGAAACTGTTTGCTCAAGAGGCCGACGCCGTCCTCCACCACATCCAGCAGCGAGATCGGGCCTTGGGAATCATTGTCCCACCGGCTGTAACCGAGCATGGAATTCACCACCGTTTTACCTTGCTGCACGGCTGTTTCGATCTCGTCCACGTTCTCCTTGATCTCGGGATTATCGCCCCCCGCGCGGCTCACAAGCTTGTTCGACATGCGTATCACCGAGAGCAAATTGTTGAAGTCGTGGGCGATGCCCGCCGCGAGCGTGCCCAGGGCGCGCATCTTCTGGCTGTGGCCAAGCTCCGCCTGGGCGGTCTGCAACTCCGCGTTTCGGCGGGTAACGAGCGCGTCCACCTCCAGGTAGCCCGCGAGCAGGCGACGCTGGTAGCGTTGCTGGACCAGCGCGAACGCCATGGCCAGCGCCACACCGAGCACAATGAGCGCCGCGACGGTTCCACGATGGGAGAGACTTTCGCCCCTCAGGAAATCCTGGCGCGCAGGGGTGGCGGTTTCTGCCATGGGCGCGGCAGTCGTGTCGTCCGTCCAA
>CAZMLP010000035.1:0-3679 GCA_964566745.1 uncultured Verrucomicrobiota bacterium
TGCCCGGGGGAAAACGCAACGTCATGTAACGGGAACCGGCGGTGAGGTCGCCATTGGCCTCGACTCGAAAGGTCCAGACGTTGGTCCCGCCGTACTCGGAAACGGCGAGCGTGCCTTGATCCGGCGTGAGGGAAATGCCGTTCGGTTTGTTGATGCCGCTGGCGGCCGCGCGGGGCTGGCCGTCCGGCGGAATCACAATCACCTGGCCCTTGCCGGTGTCCGTGTAAAAAACGAACCGCTTCGAGGAGACCACGAGGTCATTGGGTTGCACATCCTCGGCGACCACCGTCACCGCTTTGGTGTCAGGCGCGATGGCAATGATCTGCTTTTTTGGGCCTTGCGTGGCGGCGTAAAGTTTTCCATCCGGACCGAACTTGAGGCCGCTAATCTTGGGGCCGTCGGCCCACCAAACTGACGGTTTGCCGTCTGGTGTGACGCGATAGAGCGTGTTCTTGGGCAAGTCCGAGAAATAGAAATTACCCCCGGCGTCGCCGCAGGCCGCATCGGTGAATTGATAGCCTTCGCCCACCAGTTGCCATCCCTCGCCCTCGACGAGCACCTTGGAGAGCGCCTCGTCGCCAGCGAGATTTTGCGCGACGACTGGCGCGGGAAGGAAAGTGGAGGCGGCAAATGCCAAGACGAGCGGCAGCGCCAAAAAGGACTTGGAATTCATGACGGACATAGTCCAGCAGGATGCCGATTTCGCAAGGCAGAACTCACCTCCGTCTGAAGGGGCCGTCAGAATAATTGATTACTTTGGCCCGACCAGCTCCCAGCCGTCGCCAGCCGCGACGGGATCAAGATATTTGATTTGTTTGGCGCGGGCGCCATCCATGAACCAGACGGCCAAGGCTCCGCCGGGACCGCCGTGTTGAAACACCAAATCCGACTTGCCGTCACCGTCCAAGTCCACCACCGCCCGAATTTGCCAGGCCGCATCTGATTGCAAGGGGGTGGTAAAAATCTCGTTTGAAATTTGAAGGTTCTTCGTGAACGAGATCACAATTTGGCCATCCGGTTCCTGGCCGACCAAGTCTATTTGGCCGTCGCCGTCCAGATCCCCGCTGCCTGCCAATCGCGGATCAGGCAGGCCCGGAATCGACCAGTGAGGAGTAAAATACGCCCCGTAACTGGGTGTGGGCATGGTGAACGAAATGTCATAGGTGTAGGCACCGAATTTCATGACGAGCAAATGCGGGGCCTGGTCGGTGGACGACTGGAACACTGACAAGCTCGGAAGATCCGTTCCTAAACCTCGAATGTCTATCCAGGTATTGAAGCCGGAAACCGGAAACCCGCGAACGAGATGGTTTCCATCCAGGTTCCAAACCGCCCAAAAGCCGGAACTTTGGTCGAGCAGGACGATGTCTGGATGGCCGTCTCCCTTGACGAGTCCCATGCCGGCAAAAACCCATTTGCCGTCAAGGGGAAGTCGCGCGTCCAGCAGGCTGGAATGGACTAAATTGGTCCCGTTCATATGCCAAAATCCAATGTGGCCGGCGCGACTCCGAAAGATCAAGTCGGCATGACCGTCACCGTCCACGTCGGAGGGGATTCGATTGGCCACCGCGTTGGTGATGGTGACTTGTGCCACCCGGCTGGTCACAGATCCGCTGGCGTTGGTCACGATGACAGCGTAGCTTCCTGAGTCCGCCGCCTGCAGATAGGAAAAAGTGATTGAGCCACTGATCGCGCCAGCCATCGGTTGGCCATTGTGCCGCCATTGATAACCGTACGGCGGCGTCGCTTGGATTGACGCCCCCAGCGTCACTTGATCCCCCGCGCGCCCGATGTAATCTTGCGGCGGGCGGGTAAACTCGGGCACGACGCCAGGCACGACCCGGAGCAGGACGGTATTGGTGACCGAACGGTAGGAGTCGGACGCGACCAGAGAGTAATCTCCGGAGTTGGCCACTTGAACATTGGCCAGCGTGACCGTGTTACTAGTTGCGCCGGGCAGACCGGCTCCATTGAAATACCATTGATAGGAAAGAGCGCCAATGCCCGTCGTCGTGGCTGTGGCGCCAAAAACAATCGTGTTACCAGTGCCGACAGTTTGAGATTCGGGCCATGATGTGAAACGGATGTCCGGGAGAGTGACGGTCAATTGCGCCAGCCGACTGGTCACGAAGCCACCCAAGTTGGTGATGACCACGTCATAGCCGCCGGTGCTGGCGAAGGTGGTTACGGGAATGGAGAGAGTCGTGTTGGTGCTGTTTGACAACGGCGTCCCGTTGAACCGCCACTGATATGCCAACGCCTGTCCGGATACTTTAACGTTTAGCAAAGCCCTCAGACCCACGACGACGGACTGGTCCGCCGGCTGGCTGGTGATCACCGGAGCCACATGATTTGGCTCCGTGAAGCTAATGCTTGTCAAACCGGTCAAGGCGGCCGGATTGGCGGCGTCGCCCGCGACCACCGAAAAAATCGTGGACACCGCGGTTCGTCCTCCCGCGGCCTTGGCCGCCTCGTAAGTGGGGCCGCCGGTCGACTCCCATACGCGCACTTGCAGCCAGGCTGAAGAACCGGGAGCCACGTCCGGAATAAACCTTGTCCGGTTTGTGCCATAATTCCAAAAGCCCGCGCCGTTACCCGGGCGAAATGGGGCGGGGTTGTTGCTCACCGACTGCAACTGGTCAATGCCCGGGCCGGCGTATAATTGCGCCAAATAAGCGGGACCAGCCAGCGGTTCGCCATCATAATCGAACACCGGCGCCTGCACCGTGGTGCTATGATTGTCGAAGTTTACCGCGCCACCCTCGGCCGCCCGCGCGGAGGCTGGACCTGCCAGCCAGCAGGCGAGTGTGATCAGATGCACGCCACATCGTATGAAGACAGGTTCCCATTTCATAATCGTCCTCGTCCAAGTGAAACGTCCCGTTAAATTCCGCCGCCAGTTTGACGGAAGAAGAGTAGGAAAAAACGGCGCCAGTGATGTCCTTCGCTCAGGAACCACACGAACCGTTTTCACGCGAAATCCTCTTCCTCAAACGCGAGGGCGAACTCCGAAGAGTCCGCCGCACGTCCAAGAAATAGGAGCTTGTCTTATGCCAGGCTGCCGCGATGGAAGGGCGACTATTGAGTCACGGCGCGGTAAAACTGGTAGGCATGTCCCGTGGTGGAGGCCGTTACCGTGAAGATGTCCGTCGGAGCGGTTATGACTTGCAAAGGCGACCAGCTCACCAAATCCGTGGAGGCCTGAACTGAATAGGACTGGCCGGCCTTGCCGGAAATCGTCAGTTGCACGGAAGTGCCAGTGACCGAGATCGACTGGAACCTGGCGGGTTGTTTAGTGGCGGTGACCGGATCGCCATTGAGCCGGGCGATGTCATTGACACTAACCCCGTTGACCACCGAAAAGTCGCCGCCGATGACGATCTTGCCATCCGCTTGCAACAGGCTGGCCGAAACACGCGGGACGAACCCGCCGGAGATTCCGGTGCCAATATCGAAGGTGGGATCGACCGCGCCATTGGTGTCGAGCCGCGTGATCCCGCCGGCAGCGGCGCCGTTGAACTTGGAGAAGCCGCCGCCCACCACCACTTTGCCGTTGGATTGCACCAGCAGCGTGTTGATGCCAGTCGCGCCAGCCCCCGGATTGAAGCTCGTGTCCACCGAGCCATCGGAGTTTAGACGGCCGATGCCTGCGAGCGCCGTGCCGTTAAACTGGGTAAAT
>CAZMLP010000036.1:0-2253 GCA_964566745.1 uncultured Verrucomicrobiota bacterium
TGAGACCGCGGAGGACAACGCCCGCGCCGGAATTGATTATGTTTCCACCTCCGGCACGCTCCGATTCGATGCGGGCGAGACCAGCAAGACCATCACGGTTGCGATCAAAGGCTCGCCGGTGGAGGGCAACCAGACGTTCCATGTGCAGTTAAGCAATCCGGTGAACGTTGATCTGGATGTTTTCGGCAATCCACTCGGCAAAGGAACCATTACTCGCGTGATCGTGCGCCCGACCCTGACGGTGGATGACGTTTCGGTGCCGGAGGGACCCTTTGGATCAACGGTGATGAATTTCACCGTCAGCCTGAGCAGCCCGGCAGCCCAGCCGGTCACTGTGAATTACGCCACTGCCGACGGCACGGCAACCGCCGGTTCGGATTACACCGCCACCAGCGGCACACTCACGTTCCAGCCCAACACTCCCACGCAAACGGTGAGTGTGTCGGTCACGGGCGACCTGCTCAACGAGCCAGACGAGACACTCTTTCTGGAGTTGAGTAGTCCCTCGGCCGGCGTCCTCCTCGGGAAGAGGGGCACGGGCACGATCCAAAACGATGACCCTTTGCCAACGGTGTCCATCACGGCCGCCTCGGCCTTGGAGCGCGACGCGGGGACCACGGTCATGGAGTTCAAGCTGAACCTAAAACCGGCCAGCGGCCAGCCGGTGACCGTGAATTACGCGACCACGAGCAATCCGGATGGAACGGCGACGCCCGGGGTGGATTACGTGAGCACGAATGGCACGATAAGGTTCGAGCCAAACAGCACGTCCAAGAGTGTTTTCGTGGCGCTGGTCGGCGATCGCGTGCATGAGGCAAACGAGACATTTTTTGTGACTTTGAGTGGGGTCACCAACGCGACGGTGAATCAGGGCAGAGCCCAGGGCCTGATCATTGACGACGACACCAGCCCGGGTCTCTCGGTGGGGAATACCTCTGTCACCGAAGGCGACACCGGAAGCGTGAACGCCGTCTTTACCGTGACTTTGGGAGCGGGAAGCGCGTTACCGGTCTCGGTAGATTATGCCACGGCGGATGGCTCAGCCATCGCCGGACAGGATTACACCAGTACCCGGGGCACGCTGAACTTCGCCGTTAACGAAACCACCCGGACCATCGAGGTGCCAGTGACCGGCGATCTGGCTTTCGAGCCGAACGAGACCTTCCTGCTCAATTTGAGCAACCCGGTCAACGCGGTCATCACGAGCGGCCAGGCCACCGCGACAATTCTTAATGATGATAGCCCCCCGACGCTGAATATCGCTGACTTGATTGTGCCCGAGGGCAGCTTTGGCACGTCTTCGGCCAGCTTCACCGTCAGCCTCACCGCCGCCAGCAGCCAAACGGTGACCGTGGACTTCGCGACCACCGATGGCACCGCCATTGCCGGGCAAGATTACACCGGCGCCAGCGGCACGGTGACGTTCGCGCCTTTCACGACCAGCCAAACCGTCAGCGTCGCCATCCTGGGCGACCTTCTCAACGAGCCGGACGAGACCTTTTCCGTGGTATTGAGCAATCCGGTCGGGGCCAGCGTGAGCCACGGTCGCGCCATTGGCACCATCCAAAACGATGACCTTCTGCCCTCGCTTAACATTGATCCGATCTCGCGCCTCGAGGGCTCCAGCGGCACGACCAACATGGTTTTCCCGGTGCGGTTAAACGCCGCCAGTGGACAAACGGTGACGGTGGATTACTCGACTTCTGACGGCACCGCCACTGCGGGGCTGGATTACACTCACGTCAGCGGCACGCTCATTTTTCTACCCGGCAACCGGACCAACTACATCACCGTGCCCATCATCGGCGATGTGATCGACGAGCCAAATGAGACGTTCTTCGTCAACCTCACAAACCTGGTCAGTGCCAATTTCACCCGCGCGGTGGCGACCGGCACCATCATTGACGATGATAACACTTCGGTGCTCTCGATTGCCAACTTCTCCCAGGCGGAAGGGGCTGCGGACACGACGAATTTCAGCTTCGTGGTCAGCCTCTCGCCGGCCAGCGGGCAGCCGGTGACGGTGGATTACACGACCGCCGACGGCACCGCCACCGCCGGAAGCGATTACCTGGCCCGCAACGGCCATTTGCGGTTCGAGGCCGGCGAGACCACCAAGACAATTCTTGTGCCGGTGATAGGGGACATCGCGTTCGAGCCGAACGAGACGTTCTTTGTGAACCTCTCCAACCCGACCAACGCGACTATTTCCGGCGCGCAGGCCACTGGCACCATCATCAATGACGACGCGAA
>CAZMLP010000037.1:0-2820 GCA_964566745.1 uncultured Verrucomicrobiota bacterium
TGAATTGTCCAGTTCGTGCCAGCGATCACGTCAACGGACTGTAAAACATAACTCTTGCCCCCGGTGGTAACCACCGAAGCCGAGAACATTCCCGGCTGCGCGACCGGCGAAAGCAGGCGCAAAATGGGCGGCAGGTTCAACCGGGCAATGCCATGGCGAACCACGCCGTCAATTGACGTGAAATCTCCCCCCACACACACTTTGCCGTCCGGCAGCGGGACGATGCACTGAACCGCTCCACCGCTCACGCCGCTGCCCGCCGTCCACGCATCCAGTGTGCCGTCTGGATTCAGCCGGGCGAGACCGCCGCGCGATTGGCCGTTGACGTTGGTGAACGCGCCGCCGATCAGAATGGAACTATCGTTTCGCACCACCACCGCATTGGCGGGCTGGTCCAGAATTACCGGGCGAAAAGCGGAATCCAAGGCGCCCGAGGGCGTCAGGCGTTGCAAGCTGACCGGAACGTCCGGGCCGCCTGCCCCTGGAAACGCGCTCCGCAAGCGCCCGGCTAAAATGTTTCCGTCCGGCTGCGCCTCGAGGCAGGTAACTGACGCCTCGGACCAGATGGTATACGGCCCCGGCGGCACACCTTCAGCACCGCCGCTAAACCTCAACGGGGAAAAGCCCAGGTCATTCAGGCCGTCCACAGTGGCACGGCCAAATCCTTTCCACACCCCGTTGTAATTCTTGCCTTCCATGGTGTCGAAATAAGGACCGGCCACCAGGCATTTGCCGTCCAGTTGGACCGCGAGAAAGGAAAGATCCGCTGGCATCGGCGCGGCCGTCATGCCCCCCCGGTAAAACCGGGCGTTTCCAACAAACGCAGGGTCCAAATTGCCGGCCGGTGTCAAACGAACGATGCTGCCGATCGAGTCGTTGGTAAGGCAGCCAAACGACCCGGCCACCATGATTTGCTGGTCGGGAAGCACCACGATGCGCGCAATGTTCAAGGCGGTGACAAACCCGATCAAAGCCGGCGGGGAGAATCCAGGGTCGGGCGTGCCATCCGCGTTCAGCCGGGCCAAAACCGTTCCGCCCACAAGGATTTGCCCGTTTGTCTGCACGACGACTGTGTTCACCGCCGCCTGATTAACAAAGGGAAAGTTCTCGCTATTGGTAACGGTGATTTGCAGCGGGGTAACGGTGTCCAAACTGCCATCCGCGTTGAGTCGCGCGACGGCGCGGTTGGTCTGCCCGCCCGCCAGGTCAAACGCCCCGCCAATGATCACTTTGCCGTCCGGCTGCACCGCCATCGCGCGAACACTCCCCGGGCTTCCGTTCGTGAAAGTGACTCCGGCACCCGGATCAAACGTCGGGTCCACGACGGGGGACTCCGCCGCATTCAGAATTTCCAACGTCGCGCAAGCCAGGCCAAATGCCACGGCCAGCACGCCATGATTCCGCATGAAAACAGACCTCATTCTTTATTTCCCAGCAAAGTCCGGGCCATCTTCGACCGGGAGTAAAGCTTGTTTTGGCGAGTCCTATTCCGACCGGACGCGGTAAAAACCTTGTGATTCCGAGGACAAATTGATCGTTAATTGCCAAGTCGTGCCGTCGCCATCGAAATAAGCCACCGGTTTCCAAACAGAGGCAGGCAGGGCGGGACTCATCTCCAATACGCAACGCGATCCCTGGTCTGTCAGCACAGAAATCACAAGATGCCCATCAAGCAGGCGTGGCTGGCCTAAAGGCTGCCCCGCGTCCACAGCTCCATTGATCCGCAATAAAAAGCCGCCACCTGTTCCTCTGTCACCGGCAACGAGAATCCTCCCGTCCGGCAATGGGGCGATGGCATTCACTTTCCACCCCGGCGCGAGCGGCGAGACGAAAGTGCCGTCCAGATTTCCATGGTCATCCAAGCGGACGATCCCCGGACGTTGCAAAGTCCCGACGTTGGTAAAATTCCCGCCGACCAGCGATTTACCGTCAGGCAAGGATACAATGACGTTGGGCGCAACGTCCGCGTCCAGTCTGGTGTTGTAACCTTGGTCCGTGCTTCCGTCCGCGTTCAGCCGCCCCACTTGGCTGAAACGCGAGGGATCAGCGATTCCCTCGGCGTTGACGGCCAGATAAGACCCGGTGAATAGAATTCGTCCGTCCCTCTGCAGACTCACATCATGGATATCCGAAGCGTAGCGTTCCTGGAGTTGGGACATCACCGGCGTAAAGGTTTTGTCAAACTCGGCGTTGGCGCCGAGCCGAAAAACGCCGCTGTAACGGAAGGAGTCGAAAATGCTCGCGGGGAAATTTCCCGCCACGAGAATTTCTCCTGAGGCGTCAATTGTTAGTGCCTTGAACAACTGGATTGTAAAGGTCTGCCAGAAATTAAAAGCGGGATCAAATTGCCCGTCGGTCCCGAGCAATGCCAAAGAAGCAGTCATGAAAGGCAACGCGGATTTTACCGCTTCCCCGGCGATCACGATGCGTCCGTCGGGAAGTTGCGCCAGCCGGTCGATGCGCACGGCTTCCTTCTCTGGCGAAGCAAAACTGGTGTCGAGACTGCCGTCTGGATTCAGCCGGGCGATTTTCGGGCTGCCGGCGCCGTTGAAGCGGTTAAAGTCTCCCGCCACTAGAATTCTTCCGTCCGGCTGAACCAGCAAGGCAAGCACCTGGCCTTCTTCCCCGGTTCCGGTTCCGGGATCAAATCCGGAGTCTATTGTGCCGTCCGTATTCAGCCGGGCAATGCCTCCCCGAGCTAGCCCGTCCACTTGCCGGAATTTTCCCGCAACCAGAATCTTTCCGTCAGGCAGCACAGCCAGTGCGTTAATGGCGCCGTCCATGTTGGTGTGTCCGCGAAAACTGGTATCGATGCCTCCG
>CAZMLP010000038.1:0-4275 GCA_964566745.1 uncultured Verrucomicrobiota bacterium
GAGGGAAAGGTTCGTGTTGTTTTGGATATTAACATTATCATCCCCGCTGCTGGAGATCGTCGTGTTGAGAATCTCGCAGGTCCCCAGCATGTTGAAAAAATGAATCCCGTCCTCGTCGGCGCCTTGGCCGAGGTTGGACAAAACGCTGTTTTTGAGGGAGAAATTTGTGACATTGTGGCCATTGATGCCCTGCTCGGCGCTGCCGCTGATGTTCAGGTTGTCCAGCGTGACGTCAAATGCCGTCTCAAGATGGATTGCGCAATTGTCCCCTGTGTTGGCTCCGAGTGAGAGGCCTGTGGGTGCGGCCGGAAAATCCGCGGTGGCGGCGTTGTTGAAATTCATGTTCTTCAGCGTGATTTTGCTCGCGCTGATGAAGCTCGCGCCACGGGTAGTGGTGTTCTGAATGGTGCCGCCCGAGCCATCCGTCGCGCCCGAGCCTGTCACCGTCAGGCCGCCGTTGCCACCGGTGTTGTTCAAAATAATGCCGTTCGCGGGGTCCGCCGCCGCCGTGTTGTTGCCCGCGGAGATGCTGATAAACGTCAGGCCCGTGCTCCCGATGGTTGTGTTGGCCACGTTAAGCGCGGTGGCGGAGGCGCTATTGAGAGTGGATGCCGAGCCTGTCAGGGTTATCGTGCCCCCGCCGGTGGCTGTGAAGGCCGGGCTGGTGGTTGTGCTAATTGTAATTGTGCCAGCAAAATTGATCGTCGTGCCGGTGTTGCTGTCCAGGTAGAGACCCGTGGAGCTTGTCGTGCCCGAAACCGCGCCGTTGAAGGCGATGGTGCCGCCATTGTGACTTTGAACATCAATCACCCTCGAAGCGCCCGTGTCGCTGATGGGGCTGTTGGAGTCGAAGGAGACATTCTGCCCGGCGGCGCCGGAAACGAGCACGGCAGGCGAGGTGCCAATCACGGAAATCGGGCAACTGGTGGCTGTAAAAGCGCCGCTGAGACTCGTGAGGCTGACTCCGCCACCATTGGACGTGGGAGAGATGTCAACGGTGTCCACGGTGGCCCCTACGGACGAGCTTCCAAGAATGCCAAACCCGCTCGACGGCCGCAGGCTCAGGCCGCGGACCTCGTTGGCGCTCCCGCTCGTCGCGAGGGTGAGGATGGTTCCCGCGTTGGCGAGGGTTGGCTTGGTTCCCGAACCGGGCAAACTCGCGCTCCCGGTGGGTGGCGTCAGTCCGGCCGCGGCGGCCAGCGCCACTCCCTGGCCGATTACTTTCTGGCCTCCCACCAGAGTCAAGGTCCCGGAATAGCTTCCTGAACCCGTGTAGAAATAAATGATGTCGCCCGCGTCCTTCGACGGGCTGGAGGCGGAGTAATTCGCGATGGTCTTGAACGGGGTTCCCAGACGCCCGTCCCCGCTTGAGCCCACCGAGTTGTCGATGAACCAAATCGTGTTCGCGACGTTGATCGTGACCGTGGCGGTGTCCGTGCTGCCCTCGCTGTCCAGGAGCGTGTAGGTGAAACTATCCGCGCCCGTGAAGCCGGGTGCGGGATTATAGGTGAAACTCCCGTCAGCATTCACGCCAAGGTTGCCCCCTTGAGTCGTGGTCGAGGGAGCCGCGCTCACGGTGAGCGTGCCGGCGCCGTTCACCGCGTCATCCGGGTCATTGTCGTTGGCGAGCAGGCCCGAGCCGGCGGGGATGGTGATCTGCACATTGCCGATGGCGCTGTAAGTGTCGTTGCGCGCGATGGGGGTGCTATTGACGGAAAAGAAGGTGGTGTTCGCCGGATCGGGATCGGTCAGGAGCACGCTGGTGGCGGTCGCGCCACTATTCCCGACGGTGATGGTGTAGGTAATCTTGTCGCCGACCACCTTGCGCAGCCCGGCGGCAAGATTGTCATCCTTGGTGGCCGTGACGACGGGCCCGACGGCGAAGACCGCTCGTGAAAGAATCAAGCTGAAGGCAATCAAGAAAATCCGGGTCAACAAGAAATGTCTGCTCATAAGCGGTCGAACGTGCGCCGAATTGGGCACAAAACCTCAATTATCACGAGACGGGACGCACGCCTCACGCACTAAGGCCGATTTTCGCGCTTAAAGCAAGCCCGCTCGGCAAAGCTACTGTAAAACTTGAATTTCAGTTTTTTGCCAAGCAATGCTCAAAGCCTTGGCGCGGCTGGCTTGATGGGGGCGAGAAACGGGAACACGCCCTTGGTCTTGACCTTGCGTTTGTAAACCTTGTCGCCGCAAGTGATGTACAACTCGTCCATTTTCGCGCCACCGAAACAAAGGTTCGAGAGCCAGGCACGTTGTGGTTTGGGCAGAATGCAATTCACGCGACCGGCCTGGTCACAGATTTGGACGCCCAGACGCGTGGCCACATAGAGATTGCCGTCGGTGTCCACTTTCAGGCCGTCCGCGCCGCTGTCCATGCCGTCCGGTGTGTGGAGGTGATAATAGGCCTGCTTGTCCGCCAGCGTGCCGTCCGGCTGGATTTGGAAGGAATAGACAAATTTGCCCTGGGAATCCGCCACGTAAAGCAGCGACTGGTCCGGGGAGGCCACGATGCCATTTGGGAACTTGATCCCCGTGTCCACGAGTGTGCGCCGCTCGCCCTCGGCGTCCACATGCCAGACCTTTTTGTTGTCCGGGTCGGTGAAATAACCACCATTCGGGAGACAGAGGCCGTCGTTGGACGGGGAGTCTCGCAGCAAGGTGTTTTCCTTTCCGTCGGCGTCGTAATAGGTGATTTCCTTTTTATCGTTGGCACAGGCGAACAGATTGCCATCCACGCCCACGCTGAGGCCGTTGGCGCCGCCGGTGTTTTCGGCGAAGACGGTGACCTTTCCGTCGAGGCCGATTTTGTGGATGCGATTGTTCGGAATGTCCGTGAAGAACACCTCGCCATTGGTGTTGGCAACAGGTCCCTCCGTGAATTTGTGCCCTTGGCTCACGAGCTTCCAGTCCTCGCCGGGAATGAGGATGTTTTTTAACTGGGGCGAGCCGCCGCCTTTGCCCACCGCCTTGGGATAGTCTTTCCACAACCAGCGCAACGCGTCGGGCAGCACGGCGCCCGCGTGCTTGCCGTTGTGGCCGCCATCGCCCCAGGCGTGATTCACCTCGTAGCCGGCGAACTCCAGCGCCGAGAGCATGTCCTGGTTCGCGATCCACCAATTGCCACCGTAGATGTTCTGGTCGCCGCTGCCATCTTGAAGAAAGACGCGCAACGCCTTTGGCTCGGTCTTGCGAATCAACGTGGGATACTCATTGCCGCCGCGCAGCCCGACGAATGTGCCGACACTGCTGAACACGCGACTGAAGGCCTCGGGGCGCTCCCACGCGGCGGTGAACGCGGCAATCGCCCCGGAACTCGCCCCCGCGATGGCGTGGCTATTCGCGTCCGAGGCAATGTTATAACCCTTGGTCACTTCCGGCAGAAATTCCTCGATCAAGAAACGGGCGTAACGGTCTCCCAAGCCATCGTATTCAAGGCTGCGATTGAATCGCGGCAGGGCGTTGGTGGAAGGTGGCGGCACCACGCCGGGATTGAGGAAGACGCCAATCGTCACCGGCATCTGCTTTTTGTGAATCAGGTTGTCGAACACCGTCGGCACGCGATAACTGCCGTTGGTGCTGATGTATCCGCCGCCATCCTGAAAAACCATGAGGCACGCGGGTTTCGCGGCGTCATACTGTGCCGGGACATAGATCCAGTAGTCGCGCACCGTGCCAGGAAAAAGGTTGGTTGGCCCGGAGGTCCAGGTATGCTTTTCCACCTTGCCCCGCGGCACGCCCGCTTGGGGCAGAGAATCGGGGCCAAGCGTGTAATCATCCACGGCGCGGGCGGCGGTGAGCGAGAAGGCGAGGATGATCAAAGCTTGGACGTGGCGCATACAAAATTGGACTTGCCCGCAAGCTATCGGAAACCTTCCCGGGAATGCAATGTTACGGAATGGTTATCTCTGCCTGAAATGGGAGGCCGGGCCTGCGCGGGAAGAATTTTGCCTGAAGAAGGTCGAAGGCTATTTTGAACCTTGCGCTTGGCCGGGCGAATTTGAAAACTCCCCCGCATGGCTGACACGACGCTGTTGCAGATCGATCTGCCCGGCATTCCAAAGCTCAAGAGCGGCAAGGTTCGCGAGGTTTTCGACCTCGGGGACCGTTTTCTGTTTGTTGCCACGGACCGCATTTCCGCCTTCGATTGCATCATGCCGAACGGCATTCCGCGCAAGGGCGAGGTGCTTACGCAAATTTCCCATTTTTGGTTCGACCAGACGGAGACGATTGTTCCCAACCACCGCCTTGCCCGTCCCGGCGAGCCGTTGC
>CAZMLP010000039.1:0-1676 GCA_964566745.1 uncultured Verrucomicrobiota bacterium
ACTCGCCCTTCTTGCCGTAACCGTTGCGCTCCAAGGCGCGCACCTGGTTGAACGCCATGCGAAGGTTGTTGCTCGCGAACGGCTTGTCCTGGTCGTACTTGAGGCCGTTCTGGTCGTTCAAGTGGAGCGAGTAAAGTTTGCCGAACGCCATCGCGAAATCGATTTCATCCGCCGGGTCAAGGCCCGCGAGCATCGCGTGCGCCGACTCGATCAGGCACCCGGTGCGCTTCGGATCGATGGTGAGCTGCGCAATCGCCAGCGCGTGGCCAATGGTGGGCACGTACGCGATGTCCATCGGCTCGTTGGGTTTCGGCTCGATGGCAAGCTTCACCTTCTTGTCGTGCGCGAGCATCTTGTCGAACGCCTCGACTAGCAGTTCCACGCTACGACGGCCGTTCTTCGCCTCGCGCAAATAGGTTCCCTCGCGCGCCAGCCAAAGGACCAAAATATCCGTGCCGAGCGCCTTGCCGATGTCGATGCAGCGCAGCGAGTGGTCGATGGCATACTGGCGGCACTTCTTGTCATTGCTGGTGTAGGCGCCGTCCACGGTCATCGGGCTGAACCAAAGGCGCGGCGCGACCATCTCAGCCGCGATGCCCTCGCCGTCGAGGCGCTTCTTCAATTCCTTCGCCTCCTTCAAAATCTGGGCGGACGACTTGCCGTCAATGTCCGGCACCGCGTCATCGTCGTGGAACATCATCGCGTCGTAGCCGTTCTTCTTCAACTCGTCCAGTTTCCAATCAAAGGTCTGGGCGGGCCGCGTCGGCGGGCCGTAGGGATCCTGGCCCTCGCTGAGGTTCCACGGGCCGAAACAAAATTTGTACTCGTGTGCTTTTGCCATAATTATGAGCGCAGACAATAGAGACCAGTTCAAGCTTGAAATGGTGAAACCAAGGCCGATTGCCGGAAATCAAAGCGTTAGACGGGCGAATTTGTCACTCGCTTGACGCCGCGTCAAACGAACCATCCGCTTCCACGCGGCGGAAAGAAATCGCGGGTGCTCCAGGCTCTCTTTCGCGTATTTGCCAGTGGCTTGCGCGAGATCAAGCGTGGTGTGGATCAATGCCGCGCTCCGGTTGTCCGCCAGTGCCAGAACCGTCCCGTCCGGCGCGACAATTTTCGAATCCCCGGCGGACCATTTTCCGGCGCCTTGCGGGCCGACCGAATTGGCAAACACGTAAAAGATCGCGTTCTCAAAGGCGCGAACCGCGATCCCGTCCTTGCCACCGCGCTTGCGCTTGGAGACCGCCAGCGCGTCCATGCCGGCGTTCGGGTGAAAAAGGACGCGCGCCCCGGCCATCACCGCCAGCCGGACCAGTTCCGGGTAACGCCGCTCGTGGCAAATGATCGCCGTGCAGGGAACGCCATCCAATTCGAACAAGGCAATGCTGTTGCCGGGGGTAAAGACGCGGCGATCCGCCTCGGTCAACTGGCACTTCGCATAGGCATGAACCATCTCGCCCGCGCGATTGAACACCACCAATCCATTAAATAATTTGCGCCCGCGAAAGAACGGCGTGCCGAGCAGGACATGGATGCCGTATTTCGCGGCCAACGTGCCGACCGCAAGCAACGCCTCGCGGATTTGCCCGCGATTCAATGTCTCGAAAGGATAGGCATATCCGGTCGTGGCGCATTCCGGAAAAAGAATGGCATCGGCGCCGCGCGCGGCCGCG
>CAZMLP010000040.1:0-2321 GCA_964566745.1 uncultured Verrucomicrobiota bacterium
TCCAGGCAGACGAGCTCACCGTAACCCCTGGCACTATAGACGTGATCCGCTTGCAGCACCGGCGTCGAGGTGTTGCTCAACAGCCGTTTGGAGGGAACACGACTCTCGGGCCAGCGGAAAAACGGCGCGGGCGGGTCCGCGCTCACGTCAAGCATCAGCCCGCTCACCAGCAGCCGGTTCCCTTGGAACACCGGCGTGGCCGCCGAGTCATTGCCGCTCGTCACCATCGGCTCCCGCCAAAAAACGCGCCCGTTGGCCGGGTCAAGCGAGGCGAGGGAGCTGTAGCTCCAGACGATCAACTGCCGTCGCCCGCCAGCGGTGATCACGATCGGCGAACTGTTGGAAACGGGGTCATCCAGCGCCTTCCACACCTCTTTTCCGGTCGCTTTGTCCAGGGCGAGGACGCTGGCGGCCGGCCTCGCCCCGGTGAAAACGATCAGCAATGATCCCTCGATTACGGGCGAGGGACGGCACGACAGTTCCGCCACCTGATATTCCCGCCCGATGTTTTTCTCCCAAATCACCCGGCCGGTTTTCAGATTCAAGCAATGCGTGTTGCCATTCGCCCCCACGATATAAATTTGGTTTCCCTCCACGACCGGAGTCGCCGTGGGACCGGCCCCGCGCTCGGGAACATAAGCCCAGTCGCCATATTTTTCCTCGCAGGCATAAACCCACCGTGCTTTGCCCGTCTTCTCGTCCAGGCAATGGAGGCGCTCTTTGGCCACAGGTTTGATTAAGTTCACGTCAAAAACAAACACCCGGCCCTGCGCCACCACAGGGCTTGCCCACCCGCCCCCGACCGGCCGCCGCCACTTGATTTTCAGCCCTTCCTTGGGGAAGGACTCGAGGACGCCTGTCTCGCCCCAGGTTCCATCGCGGTCCGGCCCGCGAAACTGCGGCCAATCCGCCCCCTCCGCCGTCCACGTCCCGAGGAGAATGCCAAAAATGATCACCGGGAAGGCCTGCCTGAAAGACCATGTTGTGGAACGGTGTTGAAAGCTGAAAGGCATGCGGTCATGCGTAGCAGAACATCCCGCCGTTGCAAGCAAACGCGGGCCGGTGTTTCATGGTGACCGGTCCCGCTGCGGCAAGTGCGACGATTAATCGCGTTGGGTCCCGGCGTGGAGTTGCCGAAGTTGGGACGAGATTTGCGCCAGACTGGCGTTAACCTGTTGCAAGGTCGCGTGACGATGGAGCACCACCACTCCGAGGGACACGAGTGTGTCCAGGGCGAGCAATCCCGCCGCCCCAGCCAGAAACGCGATTGCGACGCTGTGCAAAAAAGTCATGGTCGCTTGCACGCTGGTGGCAACGGCCAAAAGGCCGAGCGCAATGGCCACGCACGTGATAATTCGCAGGAGATTTCCCAATCGCGAGCTTGTCAGAACTGCTTTTTCCCGCAGTTCAATCAAGAGTTTCGCGAATTACCGGAAACGTCTGAATTTTAATACGCATACGTATTTTTGTCGTGACAGCTATTCTTGTGTGTGTTTCATTCCTCGCATTGTCCGGTTCGCATGAAGAAAAGTTTCTTTCTCTACGCGTTCGTCCTGCTCGTCTGCGGACTGGGCATTTTCTTCTCCCTGGAGCGCGGGCAGCGCCTCGCCCCCCGTCCGGTGTCGAACCCGGCAGTGGCCGCCTATAACGCGTCCGGGCCGGTTGAGATTGCCGGTGTGAATCGCGGTACGCCTCCCGGTTACTCGGAAAAATTGCAGGATCCGCTCGGCCGGTTGTTCCTTCAACTCATTGTGATCGTTGTGAGCACCCGGCTGGCTGGCATGCTGTTTCGCAAGATTGGCCAGCCGGCCGTGGTGGGCGAAATGTTCGCGGGTGTGTTGCTCGGGCCTTCGCTCTTTGGCTGGCTGCTTCCTGGCGGATATCAATTCATCTTTCCCGGGGCGTCGCTGGCCACTTTAAAACTGCTTAGCCAAATCGGCGTTTGCCTGTTTATGTTCGTGGTGGGGATGGAGCTTGATCCCGGCCACTTGCGGACGCGCGCCCGGACGGCGTTGTTTGTCAGTCATGTGAGCATTGTATTCCCCTATTTTCTTGGTGTGGCACTGGCGTTGGTATTGTATTCCACTCTCTCCGGACCGGGCGCCAAGTTCGTGCCGTTCGCGCTGTTCATTGGCATTTCGATGAGCATCACCGCCTTCCCGGTGCTCGCGCGCATACTGCAGGAGCGAAAGCTGGAGACGACCGAGTTGGGCGCGACCGCGATCACCTGCGCGGCGGTGGGCGACGTGACCGCCTGGATTCTGCTGGCGTTCGTGGTGGCCATCGCGCGCGCGGACGGCTTGCTTTCTGTGGCCTGGAAA
>CAZMLP010000041.1:0-2578 GCA_964566745.1 uncultured Verrucomicrobiota bacterium
AGCTCATTGACGGTGAAGTTGAACAATGCCGCGGTGACTGTGGCCACCACCAAGTCTGGCAACGTCACCACCGTGACTTATAATTCCCCCACTGGCTTCTCCGCGAACGTCACCAACAAAGTGGACGTTTCTTTCACCGACAACGCAACCCCGGCCCACTCGAATTCCGCGAGCCTTTCTTTCTCCGAGCAGGCTTTCGCGACGATTCCAGCGAGCGCCGCTGTGCCTGCTTCCGCGGTGGACAAGACGGCGTCCGGTTTCCTCTTTCGTGGCAGCCAGTATGATTCCACCACTTATGGTCTATTGTCACCCAGCCTTGTGCGCGCGGAAGAACAATTGGCGGGCCAGCTAACAGATTCCTCTGGTGCCGCTTATGTTGACAGCTACACCCCTGGCACCGAGGCGAACGGCGCTTACGTGATTCCTGTCGTGAACCTCACCTTGGATACCAGCACCGAGCAGGGTATCTTCACCAGCACCAGCACTGTCGTCAATGCGGACGCCGCCTTTCCAGGCTTTGACAGCACTCTGGCCGACAACATCGCCGGTGAGATCATCGGCTACCTTGATTTGAAGGCCGGCCTTTACACCTTTGGAGTAAACGCGACGGACGGCTTCCGTGTCACGGCGGGTGCGAATCCGTTTGACCAGTTTGCGGCCACCACGCTGGGAATCTATGATTACCGCAGTTTGGTGCGGGAGACCGTCTTCAACGTCAAGGTGGATCAAGACGGCATTTACCCGGTGCGCCTTGTGCTTTGGCGCGTAACCACCTTCGGGGATGACAACAATCCCTCCATTGAGTTCTACAACGTCAATAGCGACGGCTCAAAGGTTTTGATCAACGACAGCACCAAGGCGAACGCAATCAAATCCTATGCGAAGCGCACGGGCGCGGTCGGCACTTATGCCAGCTTTGTCGGCCCTTCCTCCTTTGTCTCCCCTTGGGCGAATGACGTCGGCTACAAAAACGTCACGGTGGTCCTCAAGGATGGAACCACGGACAAGGTGGACAACACCTCGGTATCGTTGACGATTGATGGCGCGAAGGTCACGCCCATTGTGACCAGCGCCGGTGGCAAGACCACCGTCAACTATCCGGCCACCACCACGCAAATCGCCCGCATGGTCCACACCGCCACGCTCATTTACAAAGATGTTGGCGGCGCTTCCCACACTAACAACTGGACCTTTAACAGCTGGCGCAATCACGTCCTGCCTGCGCCGCTGTATTTCGAGGATTTCGAGTCCACTGAAGTCGGGCCTGATCCGCTGGTTCCTGCGGGCTGGGTTGCCTTTAACGACACGGCCAGCCAAAACGCCGGCAACGATCCGGCTGACCTCAGATCGGACTTCTACAAAGGTTGGGTGGTCACCGACACCACCCTCGCCCCTGGCAAGGATTTCGGCGTCTCGCCGTACACTGTCCAGTCGCTCAACGGGAATGTCTTTACGCCTGGCCCGGACGATGGCAATCCCTTGCTTACCAATCGTTTCTTGTATGCGGAGTCTGACGCGCGCACCGGCGACCCTCATGGCCAGTGGCAAGATGTGACCACCAAGGCCTTTGACCTCACGGGGAAGACCGGCGTGGTGCTTGCGTTCGCGAGCTCCTACGAGCAGAATCAGGACAACAGCGCCACCATTGAGTACACGGTTGACGACGGTGCCACTTGGCTACCGCTACTGTATATGTTGCAGGACGGTTATGACGGCGACAGTCCCGACATTTTCCGCGACCCGTTTGGCAATGTCGATGTGCTCAAGACACTTAATACGCCGCAGGCTAACATGTTCCAATATACCCCCACCACCGGTCCGCTGGCCGGAACACTCGTGGGCGGCACCTATGGCTATTTTGTCAAGGCGCCCATCACGCCCGCGCTCGCCCCGTTCATCGAGGGCCGCATTAATGACGATGCGGACAACCGGAGCCCCAAGTACGGGGAGGGCATGCGCTTCGAGGTCCTCCGCGTCGTGGGTGCTGACAATCAAAAGAGCGTGAAGTTCAAATTCCACGCGGACGGCACTTCGAGCTGGTTTTGGGCTATCGACAACGTCGGCATCTACTCGGTGCCCTCGTTGGTCACGACGCCCGTGAATCCGACCCCCAGCAAGATCAGCTATGCCATCACCGGCGGCAAGCTGGTGCTCACTTGGACCGGCGGCGGCACGCTTGAGTCCTCGACCGCGGTCAACGGTCCGTACACCGCCGTCACGGGCGGCGCTTCCAGCCCGGCCACCATCACGATGGACGGCGCGGCGAAGTTCTTCCGCGTGCGCTTCTAAGCGCGCGTTCACCGGCCTTGACGCGCCGGGCAGCGGTTAATCCCGCTCCCGGCGCGCAACCGGCAAAAATGCTTTGCCGCTGAGTGGCGGCGATTTGGCAGCGGGCTTGGGTGGTGTTAAACGTGTGTCGCCACCCAGGCCCGCTTGCATTTTTAGCGGGTGCGCGGAACCGGTTTGTCGGCATTACCGGCCTGGCAGGCAAGCGAGCCTCCCCGTGAGGCAAGGAGGTTGCCAAAACGAGAGTTGGCAACCCGGCGGCCGACCAGAAACAAAAATTTCCACTTGAGCT
>CAZMLP010000042.1:0-4337 GCA_964566745.1 uncultured Verrucomicrobiota bacterium
AAGCCGGCGAGATCATGCGCCAGCCCGCGCGACACACGGCCAAGCAACTCCAAATCACCAGCCAATTGCAAGCGACCCAAGGCGTGATTGACGTTGCGGGCGAGCACCTCCAGCCAGTTTCGCGTCTCGTCGTTGAATTCCCCTCCAATCAACAGCCAGCCCGCCGGCTCCCCGCCGGAGCGCAGGGCGAACAAGAGGCCCGGCCCCAAAGGCGCGAGTTGATCAATGGCGCGGGATTCAATCGGGGTACGGGACGAGTTCTAGGTCGCGGCCGTGAAGTCCAGCGTGGTGGCGTTCTCGCTTCGCGACCATTCAGCCAAATCCGAATCCGGGGTCGTTAGATGCAGAGGCAGGACCGATTCCTCGGGATAACGGACCACCCGAGGCGCTGCCTCATTTTGCGAACCCGACTGGCAGAGATAACAATACCGGACCGGCAGCCTGGAAGAGGCAAATCGATGCACTGTCTCAAGCATTTGGCCGGCGTCGTTGAACCACGGAAGTTGCCAAACCATCCCCAGCACGAGCCGCCCGATTTCCGGCAAATTTGCCAGCTCAGGCGGCAAATAAAAGCCGGAATCCAAGTCGAGACGGGACTCGGGGGCGAGATAAGACACGCCCGTGACATACCAAAAAAAGGCGCTGGCAACAACTCGAAACGAGCGGACTCGCCTTGAGCGCAGTCATGTCGTTACTCTTCCCCGCGAGCGGATCGGCACGGGATGACGATTCGCCGGGTTCGGTCATGGCATCGCGAGTCAAAATTAGCATCGTCAGCGACATTCACTACGCCGGCGCCGCCGAGCGGGCTCGCGCGAACTACGAGGCGCGCGCCGTGACCAGCCGGATCTTGCGGGGCGCGGCGGTGGCATGGCGGCGTTACCTCTGGCTGCGGGACCCCTTTGCGCACAACCATCGCCTCGATCGTTATCTTCCATCCATCGGTGACGCCGGCCTCGTGGTCGCCAATGGTGATTATTCATGTGACAGCGCGTTTATCGGTGTCGCGGATGATGCCGCGCTGGCCAGCGCCCGCGAATGCTTGAACCGTCTGCGCGGGGCGGCGGGCGACCGGATGCTCGCCACGATTGGCGACCATGAACTTGGCAAGTTCAGTCTGTTTGGCGGTCTCGGCGGCTTGCGCCTCGCCAGTTGGGAGCGGTGTGAAAAAGAATTGGGATTGCGGCGGTTTTGGCGGCGGGAGATCGGAAACTACGTGCTGTTGGGCGTGACGTCATCCTTGATCGCGTTGCCGGTGTTACAGGGAGAAACATTGCCCGGGGAATTGCCGCTCTGGGAGGCGCTTCGAGCGGCCCATCTGGCGGAAATTCGCGCGGCCTTCGGCACCCTGGCGCCAGGACAGAAGGTGCTCTTGTTCTGCCATGATCCCACCGCGCTTTGGTTTCTCCATGAAGAGCCGGAAATTCGCGCGAAACTGGGCCAGGTTGAGGCCACTGTCCTGGGGCATTTGCATTCACGGCAAGTCATGCGCGCCTCGGGTTGGCTGGCAGGGATGCCCCGAATCTCTTTTCTCGGCCATACCGCGCGGAGATTAAGCTCCGCTTTGAATCGCGCGCGCTGCTGGCGAGACTTCCACGCGATGCTCTGTCCCTCCCTGGCGGGCCTCGAGGCTTTCAAGGATGGAGGCCATTGGGAGTTCGAATTAGACCCTGAGGGAAGACAGCCAGTCACACGCCGGTTTTGTCCCATGCCGTGGAGTGACGAGGGGAAAAGGGACTGAAGGGAGGGTTGACCAACTGCCCGCTGGCAACAGGAGCCGCGTTCCGGGCAACCGCAAGAGGAGGAGTTTTGAAAGGACGTGGTGGCGATGAATTCCCACGCCCCAAAAAATGAGGAGAGTCGCGCAAGCCCTAAGCCGAGGCCCGGCTGCCCGCGACCTCCGGATCAGGCAACGGCGTCCAAGCCGCCACTGGTCACTGCGGAGATGGTTTTTGTCGCGGTCGTCGCCGTCGGGGTGGAATTGGCGTCGCCGTCGGTGTGGTGGTGATGATGCCGGGCGCGGGCGCTCTTGAATCCTTCCTTGATGCTGTCCCTGGCTTTCTGGGCGCCCTGAAGGTCACCGGATTGCAGCGCGCTCTGGAGCGTCTGGAAGTTTCGCGCGGCCTGGCTGTTCTCGCCGCCGGGCGGCTTGGGCCGGTTCTGCGTGTCCTTTTGAAAGGTCGCGAAGGCGTCTTGCGCCGCCTGCAGGTCGCCGGATTGCAGCGCCCGGTCAAGGGCTTTGAAGTCCTTCATGCCTTGCCGGAATCCGCCGGTCGGCGATGAGCAGTTACCCGAGGATACATTTGATATAGTCATAGCTTTTACAGGTTTGTTTTTCTGGCCGGGACGTCTGGCCTCGAAGCCCTATCGGCGGGGGCGGCAATGACTTAAGAACTCGCCAGACATCTTGAAAAATATGTCAGCCGCCCATCATCGCGTTGCTGATTTTCCAAGTCGGTTGCCCGCTTGTGATCGCTCAGTATCCAAGTGGTTACTCGGTTTCCACCTCTGCTCCACACCAGAGAATACCAGCGGCGCATTCCCGCGTTGCTTGCCGCCGGGGAACGGTTATCGTGAGGCAACGAACCGTTATGACCCGACAGCAAGTGCTTGATCTTTATTTCATGGACGCGCGGTGCAAGCTGATCGAGATCGCCGCCTTTCTGGACCGTGTGGATCGCGCCGGTGGCGAGGCGGATTTCCGGCTCGCGGCCTTTCAGGAAGCGATGCGCGAATTGGCCGCAAGCGAGCCGGAGCGGGCCCGCAAAGTGCTGCTTGCCTTCAGCGACCCGACCACCGATCCCATCGAAAAAGCCCCGGGCAAAGGGGCCTGCGGCGCCTGGCCGGGCAAGGCTTGATCCCGCCGGCCATGAAATCCGCCGGCATTCGCGCGTTAAACCCTTTCCCGCATTTTCAAAACGATTTCGCCCATGAGATACATTGAACCCCACGGCCACATGGTCAGCCGCGTCACCGATGACTACCAGGCGATGGTGATCGCCGGTTGCCAGGCGGTGTGCGAGCCGGCTTTTTGGGCCGGTTATGACCGCGGCTCGGTGAACGGTTTTCACGACTACTTTTGCCAGCTCACTGACTATGAGCCGAAGCGCGCCGCGAAGTACGGTCTGCCGCATTTTTGCTGGCTCTGCATCAATCCGAAGGAGTCCGAGGATGTGAAGCTGGCCGAGGAGGTCATTGGCATCATCCCGGAATTTCTGAACCGCCCGAACGTGCTGGGCATTGGCGAGATCGGCCTCAACAAGAATTCCCGCAACGAGCTGAAGGTGCTCGAAATGCACATCGATCTGGCGGTGCGACACGACCAGTTGATTCTCGTCCACACACCGCATCTCGAGGACAAGCTCAAGGGCACGCGGTTGATTCTCGACGCCCTTAAAGCGCATCCGAGGGTCAAAGCCGAGCGCGTCATCATCGACCACGTGGAGGAACACACGGTCAAGCTCGTGCTGGAGCGCGGGCACTGGGCCGGCATGACGCTCTATCCCGTGAGCAAATGCACTCCCGCCCGCGCGGCGGACATCGTCGAGGTTTACGGCAAGCAGCATATCTGGATGAACAGCGCGTGCGACTGGGGCGAAAGCGTGCCGCTCGCGGTGCCACACGCCGCCATCGAGCTGCGCCGGCGCGGACACACGCCCGAGTGCATTGACCAGCTCATTTACCAGAATCCGGTCCGGTTCATGAGCCAGAGTCCGAAGTTCAAACTGCCGACGGCTTGAGCGGGGCGTGACTCGCCCACCATGCCCGCTCCAATTGAACTTGCCGACGGGCGGCGCATTCATTAAGCAACCCCCGTGCAGCGTCGAGTTCGAGCCTGTTTCCAAGCGGGTTTGCTGGCGTGGTTGATGGTCGCGATGGCCTGGGAGGGTCGCGCGCAAATCGACCCCGACAAGCGCCGCTTGTTGGAGCTTGGTTACAATCTGCCGACGCAAGGGCAGGGCCCCATCGCCGCCTACGCCTTCTTTTATTACAACGAGCCGCAGTTTATCCGCACGAACCTGACCCTTCGCCTGGTTGTCGCCCCCGTTTATCTCGACTCCCAATTGGGCATTCACGATGTCCTCCCCAACACCGATCTGGCGTTTGGCCTTGCGGGCGGCGGTTTCGCCGACAGCTACTCGGAAATCCGCCAGGGCCATTTGTACCACGAGGAGTCATTCACCGGCCACGCCGCCGAGTTGAACACGAGTATTTATCACCGCTTCAATCCGGACGACCGCATTCCCCTCACCGGAGTGCTGCGCGTGGCGGGACACCTTTCCGCGTACGAGCGGGACTCGAAGACTTCTTACAATTTCACCGTGCCGGATGACCAG
>CAZMLP010000043.1:0-2194 GCA_964566745.1 uncultured Verrucomicrobiota bacterium
GAGAATCGCCTAAGCGAGCAGGGCGGGCTGGTGCAGGCTTATTTTCCCATGTATCAGCAACCACTCGGGAACATGGCCGCAGTGATCAAAACCACCGGTGAACCCGCCGCCCTGCTAACCATGATCCGGCAGCAGGTCTCCCAACTTGACCCGTCGATGCCGGTTTTCGGGGTGTCCACCATGAGGGAAATGAGTGACCGGAGCGTGGCGCCTGAACGGCTTAATCTCGGCCTGCTCGGAGCGTTCGCCATTCTTGCCTTGGTTTTGGCCATCATCGGGCTTTACGGCTTGCTTTCCTTCACCGTTAACCAGCGGCAAAGGGAGATCGGCGTGCGCATGGCCCTGGGCGCCCAACGATTTGACATTCTCCATTTGGTGGTGGGGCAGGGGATGCGGCTCGTCTTCGCCGGCCTGGTGATCGGGCTTTTGGGATCGTTCGCTTTGACGCGAGTTTTAGCCAGCGTGCTTTTCAACGTCGGGGCCACCGACCCGGTGACTATTGTCACGGTGACCTTGTTGCTTGGCGTCTCCGCCTTGTTGGCCTGCTCCATACCGGCCCGTCGCGCCACGAAAATCAATCCGATGGTGGCGTTGCGGTTTGATTGAGCAGCGGGGCGAACTGCATGCTCACTGAAATTATCCGGGATCAGGAGGCCGGCAGGCGCATTCGGGCGTGGCCTCGCTTTCATTTCACTGATACGAGGAGTGGGGTTGAATAATCTTGTCTTTTGGGGGAGGAACGCCGATACGATGGCCGCATTCCAGCGGCGCCAGGCGCCGGGCGTTTTAATCAGACTTTGACACATTTTTCACATGAGCAACACGACGATGCGGGCGGTGGGGGTGGTTCCGGGTCAGCGCGAAGTGCGCTTGATCGATCACCACGCGCCCCGTGTCACCGGCCAAAGCGAGATCAAAGTGCGCTCGCTGGAGGTGGGAATTTGCGGCACAGACCGGGAGATTTGCACGTTTGTATATGGCTCACCTCCAACAGGTTTTGATTACTTGGTGCTGGGCCATGAGTCACTCGGGCAAGTGATTGAAGTGGGCGAGGGAGTGTCCCGTTTTAAAGTTGGTGACTTGGTCGTTCCCTCCGTTCGCCGTCCGTGCGATCACTCCGGATGTCTGGCCTGCCGCCAAGACCGCCAAGACTTTTGTTTCACCGGGGATTTCACCGAACGCGGCATCAAGATGACCCACGGATTCATGACCGAATACTACGTCGATCATGAAAAATATTTCACCTACGCGCCACCGGAGTTGCGCGACGTCGCAGTGCTGGTCGAGCCGCTTACCGTCGCCGAGAAAGGCCTGGCGCAAATGTGGCAGGTGCAGAAGCGCTTGCCGTGGATTGATCCCGCCTTGCCGCCGGGCCGCTGGGGCGAGGGCAAAAACGCCGTTGTGCTGGGCGCCGGACCGGTGGGGATTCTCGGCGCGATGCTTTTGGTCATCAACGGGTTCAAGACCTATGTCTATTCCCGTTCGAAGGCTCCCAATCCCAAGGCGGAATTGGTTGAGTCTTTTGGCGTGAAGTACATCTCTTCCGAGACCGTGAAGCCGGATCAATTGGCCGAGCAGGTGGGATCGATTGACGTGGTGTACGAGGCGGTCGGCAAATCACACATTTCTTTCGAGGTGCTGCGGGTCATGGGCTTGAACGCGGCATTTATTTTCACCGGAATTCCGGCGCCGCACCCGGCCATCCCGGTCGAGGCGGACACCATCATGCGCAACTTGGTGCTCAAAAACCAGGTGGCGGTGGGGACGGTGAACGCCGACCGGGCCGCGTTTGAGGGGGCCATTCGTGACTTGGGAGAGTTCACGCGGCGCTGGCCGACTGCGGTTCGCTCCCTCATTACTGGCCGTCACAAGATCGACAACTTCCAAGAGTTGCTGCTCGGCAAGGCTACGGGAATCAAGAACGTAATCGCTTTGGACTAACGGGCTGTCCGGGGCGATTTCGGCAGGGCTTTCGCATGGCAAATCCGTGGATAGACATTTCGGTGCCGCTGCGCACGGGCATGGTGCATTGGCCGGGCGATCCGCCGGTGCAAATCTGGCGCTTTGCCAAATTGGGCCAGAAGGTCAACGGCAAGGCCATCCCGTGCAACGTCTCGCAGATGAACATCTGTGCCCACGCGGGCACGCACATGGATGGCCCGCTTCATTTCGTCCGCAACGGCGACGGATTGGA
>CAZMLP010000044.1:0-2553 GCA_964566745.1 uncultured Verrucomicrobiota bacterium
GATCACCTTCCTCGACACCCCCGGTCACGCCGCGTTCAGTTCCAGGCGCGCGCGCGGCGCGAACGTGACGGACATCGTCGTGCGGGTGGTCGCCGCCAACGATGGCGTGAGGCCCCAGACGCTTGAGGCGTTGAGCCATGCCAAGGCGGCCAAGGTGCCGATCATGGTCGCCGTCAACAAGTGCGACCATCCGAACGCCAATCCCATGAAGGTCCGGCAGCAGTTGCAGGACAAAGGGCTGGTTTGCGAAGAGTGGGGTGGCG
Source organism: uncultured Verrucomicrobiota bacterium (assembly GCA_964566745.1). GTDB lineage: Bacteria > Verrucomicrobiota > Verrucomicrobiia > Limisphaerales > CAZMLP01 > CAZMLP01. The sequence goes on from CAZMLP010000044.1 coordinate 264, forward strand.
AGACCATTTTCCAGGATGTCTCCGCTTTGACCAAGGTCGGCGTGGACAAGCTGCTCGAATTGATTCTGTTGCAGGCCGAGGTCATGGAGTTGAAGGCCAACCCGAATCGCCGCGCCAAGGGCAACGTGATCGAATCCGGCTTGGAGCAAGGCGGGCCGACCGCCACGGTGCTCGTGCGCAAAGGCACGTTGCGCGTGGGTGATGCCATTATTTGCGGGCCGTTTTGGGGCAAGGTGCGCGCGTTGATCAATAACGAGGGCAAGCGCATGAAAGAGGCCGGCCCCTCGATGGCCGTTCGGGTGCTGGGCATGAACGGTGTGCCCGAGGCGGGCATCGAGTTCGCCGTGCTGGACAACGAGAAAGCCGCCCGCGAGCTGGCCGAGGAGCGCGAGCAAGAGCAGCGCACCGAGGACAACGAGCGCCGCCCGAAGATCACGCTCGAGAATTTGTTCGACACCCTCGCCTCGGATTCCGCGAAGGTGCTCAAGATCGTCGTCAAGGCCGACACCCAAGGCTCGGTCGAGGCGATTGTCGAGGCGCTCAAGAAGATCGAGTCCAGCAAAGTGTCGCTGGACATCATTCACAGCGCGGTCGGGACCATTACGGACTACGACGTGTCGCTGGCCTCGGCCTCAAAAGCCATCATCCTTGGCTTCCACACACGCATCGATGTCGGCGTGTCGGACTCGGCCAAGCGCGAGGGCGTGCAGATCAAGCTTTACGCGATCATCTACGAGTTGATCGACCAGGTGAAAGAGGCAATGGCCGGCCTGCTCGATCCGCTGGTCAAAGAAGTCACCATCGGCTCCGCCGAAATCCGGAAGGTGTTCGAGCTCTCGAAGGGCGGGAACGTCGCGGGTTGCGTGGTGGCCAGCGGGCGCATCGTCAAGGGCAAGATGCGCGTGCTCCGGCGCAAGGGTCTCATTTACGAGGGCGTCTCGCTCTCGCTGCGGCGTTTCCAGGACGAGGTCAACGAGGTACGCGCCGGCATGGAGTGCGGCATCCGCCTGGACGGCTTTAACGATTTCCAAGTGGGCGACACCATCGAGTGTTATCAGTTGGAGAAGGTGGCGCAGAAACTGGAATAAGTGTCCGCGGCCCGGCTTTCCCGAGTTTTCGCTCGCAGGCGGGCCGGGCGGCGAGTTTGATATGCAATCCCGGCGACATCTCCGCGTGCGCGAGCTTCTGAAGCGCGAAATCGGCGAGGTGTTGCGCCGCGAGATTCCCATCTCCGAGGCGGGAATCATCACGGTGAACGAGGTCGGCGTCTCCGGCGACCTTCATTCCGCCACGGTCTTCGTGGGCATCATCGGCAATCCCGACCAAAAGAAAAAGGCGCTCGACGTCCTGCTCAAGCACAAGGGCCGCATCCAGTCAGAAGTGGGTCGCGCCGTTATTTTGAAATACACCCCGCAATTGCGATTCGTCGTCGATGAGTCCGCCGAGCGCGCCCAGCGCGTCTTGCAGGTCATCGAGGAGCTCGAGAAGGAATCCCCCGCCGAATGAGAGCGCGCCTCAAGATCGTGGACAAAATCCTGGCGGCCGTGAACAGCCACCAGAGTTTTTGCATCGTCAGCCATATTCGCCCGGACGGTGATTGCATCGGCTCGCAGCTTGGCCTCGCGATGGCATTGAAGGATCAGGGCAAGCAGGTCGTTTGCTGGAACGAGGATGCCATGCCGCAAAAGCTGTCGTTTCTCGATCCGAAGAAGCTGGTGCAACCTCCACGCGAGGGCCAGACCTTCGATTGTGTGATCGCGGTGGACTCCGCGAGCATGGGCCGTCTTGGCAAGGTGGGCAATTGCATCGGCAATCGCAAACTGTTCATCAACATTGATCACCATCTCAGCAACACCCGATACGCCGATTTGAATTGGATCTCGGCGAAAGAACCCTCGACCGGCGAGTTGATCTTCCGGTTGTTGCGCGGCGCGAACTGGGCCGTCACACCGGCCATCGCGGATTGTCTTTTCACCGCTGTCTCCACGGATACCGGCTCGTTCCAATATCCGACGACGCGCCCTGGCACTTATTATGTCGCGGGCGATCTTGTGCGGCGCGGCGCGAACTTGGAGAAAATTTGCAACGAGGTGTACCAGTCCTACTCGCTCTCGCGCGTGCGGCTGTTGCAGCACACTTATAACAATTTCCGCCTCGCCCAGCAAAACAAGGTGGGCTACTTCTGGTTGAAGAAAGCCGACTACGCGCGCACGGGCGCCTTGCCGGACGATAGCGAGGGATTGATCGATCATATCCGCGCCATCGAGCCGGTGGTCGTCGCGTGCATGTT
>CAZMLP010000045.1:0-5404 GCA_964566745.1 uncultured Verrucomicrobiota bacterium
ACCGGCACCTCAAAGGTGATGATGCGCTTGTGCACCGAGTTGATGCTGCTCAAAAACGCGTAGAGCGAGGTCGATTTGCCCGAGCCGGTCGGCCCGGTCACCAGGAAGATGCCGTGCGGCTTGACGATAATCTCGCGAATGGCCTGCTCTTCCAGCGCCGAGAAGCCCAGCTTGTCCAGGCTCAGGAAAATCTTGCCGCGCGTCAGCAAGCGCAGCGACACGCTCTCGCCGTAAACCGTGGGCACGGTGGAGACGCGGATGTCGATTTCCTCCCCCTTGATGCGCACGTTGATGCGCCCGTCCTGGGGCAGGCGCTTTTCGGAGATGTTCATCCCCGACATGACTTTGATACGCGAGATCAGCGCCGCCTGGAAGCGCTTCAGTTGCGGCGGCATCGGCGTCTGGTGCAGGATGCCGTCAATGCGGTAACGGATGCGCAACTCGTCCTCGGCGGGCTCGAAATGGATGTCCGTCGCGCGATCCTTGAACGCCTCCCAGATGATCTGGTTGACGAACTTGATGACGCTCGCCTCCTGGTCGTCCTCGGTGATCTCCTTGTCGGAGGAGATTTCGAGGTCAATCGGCTCGTCCTCGGACATTTCATCGAGGGTTTCCGCGCCGACGCCGTAATACTTTTTCAGCGCCTTCTCGATTTCCGCGCGCGGCGCGAGGGCGAACTGCACCGGGCATTGGGCGTTGAACTGGACCGAGTTCAGCATCGCCGTGTCGAACGGGTTGCTGACCGCGACCTGCAACCGGCCTTCCTCGAAGCTGGTGGGCAGCACGGTGAACTGGAAGGCGACCTTGGTGGAAATTTTGTTGCGCGCCTCGTTGGGGACGGTCACGCGGGGGAGGTCGAGATAGGGCCACTTCAACGCGCCGGCCAGCTTCTCCAGGAACGCGTCCTCCGACACGCCGGACTCCCGGCTGATGAAGGCCGGCAAAGACTCGGTCGAGCCGCCCTCCGTCGCGACCCGCCAAGCCTTCTGCCATTCCCGCAGCTGACCCGGGGTCGCCTGCGTGACCTGCAAAAGCACGTTTTGTATCGGTGTAAATGCCATGTGCCGTAGCTATCCGCGATGTTTAACAACCGTGCGCGGCGAAAGTTGCGCGAAAAGAAGGGTTTTCGTCGAGGAAATGCGCGAAAAATCCGCTTTTCCTCCGCGAGTGAACGGCAATGCCTCCCCGAAAGCCGCTTTTCAGGCACAAGTTGCAGTGGTTGTTTGACTTGGAGAGCGCAGCAACAGCCAAAAAACCTCTCACACGCGGTCAGGGGATGCTGCATTCTCTTGCCGGCCAAAACCAATCGTCCTACCCTCGGGACGATCATGAGCCTCACGTGCATTGTTCCTCGGTCACCTCTTTTCGCTTTCCTCTTATTGACACTGGCGGGCGTGGGAACCATTCCGGCTGCGAACGGGCCGGCGATGACGAAGCTTTCGCAATTTGACCGCGTGGAATATGGCGACCTGGCCAGCGGGGCCAATGGAACGTTGCACGCGATTTTCTCGGATCAACCCGCCCTGGACCGGCCGAAATATCTCTATTATCGCGCCAGCACTGATGCTGGAAAGACGTGGTCCGAGGCAACCAACCTCAGTGACGACGAGTCCGGCGACGACGCGAGCTATGGGCGCCTGATTTTCGATGGCTCGGGGCGCTTGTACGTGGTTTGGAAATATGTGCGGAAAAACTCCTTGCTGGACGGCCCTGGCGGTTATGCCCCGGGGCGTCTCGTGTTTCGCTGCCTGGAGGGGGGAACTTGGGGCAAGCGCGTGGTTACGGGGGATCCGAAAATCCCGACCTACTCGTGGTTCTGCGCCATTGGCCCGGACGGGGCCGTTCATCTGGACTGGAGCCAGGTCACCAAGGACTCGCCCCCTGCCTATATGGTGGCGAACTACGCCAACTTGGTGCGCGACGCCATTTTGGACGGCTCGACCGTCAAATCGGTCAAAGACCTCACCACGCCGCGACCGGTCCTTGGTGACGAGCAGGCCAAACAACTCCGGGCCGCCGGCAAGCCGGTCAAATACGAGGACACAAGGCCGGTTGAGGCGGGGTTAATCAATTTGCGCGGATTCATTAACCCGCAGGGAACCCCGCGTTTCGTCGCGGAAAGTCCCGGCATCAAGGACGGGCCACCCGGTCAACAGACCGGCAGGCAGGTCGTGGTTTGGGACGGGGTTAAACTCACCGCCGTCCATTCCTTTGAAAAGTACAGCACTTACAACAATTTCAACAATCCGCCCGCCTTGTTGCCGGACGCCGCCGGAAAGCCGCACCTGATTCGCGCGCCTGAAAAATCAGAAAAACCATGCGTCCGGGACTATCCTGTGGAGGGCGGCGAATTGGGGGATTTTACCAACATCATCATTCCCAAGACCGGGCCCGGCAAGCTGGCCAACTGGCAAGTCCACGCCTTGCCCGGCGGCAAAATGGCGGTGACCGCCGCGCTCTCGGAGAAGGGTGGATACGATCCCGACGACCTCGAACTTTACGTCAGCTTTTATGACGGCAAGGGTGCATGGTCCGCGCCCGTGTGCGTGACCAGCAACCAGTCCCGGCAGAGCGGTTTCAACAAGGAGACGGTCGCCGGCAACACCATCGGGGCGCTCAAGAGTCACAAGCCGCGGTATTGCGCGGTGACGCTCGGCAAGGATGGGCGCCCGTGTCTGTTGCTAATCGATAACGAGGACACCATCGTGGGCGTCACCAGCCCCGGTGTGACCGCGAGCGGTCGAGCCGTGACCGCCACGGGCGGCTTGCGCACGGACAATCCGGCGGTGTATTTTCTCAAGTTATAAAGGCGCGCTGTTTCCGTCCCGACGCTCCCGTTTCGACGGACCTTTCCGACGTTACAATTGGCCGGCGGACCATTTCCTGTTTGTCAGAGCGGCCGCCATGCTCGATAAAAGGCAAAACAGGACGACCGATCTTATGGGAAATTTCTATGTCAACTACACGCTTCGCGGTCCCGGCCAGCAACAAATTGCGGAGGCTCTGGCAGGCCGCAACGCGGCAGTGACGCCGGTGCAAACCGGTTACGCCGTGGTCTTCGACGAGGAATCGGACACCCAAGATACCGAGGCCATCGCAGAACTCGCCACACTTCTCTCCCGTCAATTCCAATGCCCTCTACTGGCGGTCCTGAATCACGATGATGACATCCTGCTGTACTGGTTGTATGAGAACGGCGAGTTGACGGATGAATATAACTCTAACCCGGGATACTTCGACGGCGACGAGGACAGGATGAAACCGGCGGGAGGCGACGCAGAACGATTGGTCCGGGTTTTTAACGCGGGCACCCCGGTGGAGGTTGAGTCAATTCTTCGAAAATCTTTCGACGAATACACCTTCGCCTTCCAACGGCACGACGACCTCGCTCGCGCCCTCGGTTTGCCGGAATGGGCGGTGGGCACCGCCTACCAGAGCTTTGAATACGGGGAATTTCCCGAAGGATTGACGGACGCGAATCTGATTAAAACCAAAACGGCATAGCCCTGCGCCAAAGGAGAAAAAAGTTGACCCGCGCCCAAAACTCGCCGATAAGCAAAACAGTGAATGGTATTGCGAACAATCTGCTGCTTACGAACGCGTCGCTGTTGAGCGACGCGGCAGCCGGGTTGTAATTCGCGCCAACGAATTTTACCGATAACCCCGCTGCCTTGAAAAAGCAGCGGGTTTTTTGTTTTTATTGGTTGGTCCCGTCCGGCAAAACGAAAAGAAAGCACCGTTATGAAAAACGACCGTATCGTGATCTTCGACACCACGCTTCGCGATGGCGAGCAATGCCCGGGGGCCTCCATGACCCTGCGCGAGAAGCTCGAGGTGGCGCGACAACTGGCGCGGTTGAAGGTCGATGTGATCGAGGCGGGCTTTCCGATCACGAGCCAGGGCGATTTCACGGCGGTGCAGACCATCGCCAAGGAGATCAAAGGACCGGTCATTTGCGGCCTCGCGCGTTGCGTGACGAAGGACATCGACGCCGCCGGCGAGGCGGTGAAGCCGGCCGGCAAGCGCGGGCGCATCCATGTGTTCCTCGCCACCTCGAAGATTCACCGCGAATTCAAGCTCGGCAAGGCGCAGGACGAGATCGTCCGGCTCGCCGTCGAGGGTGTGAAGCGCGCGAAGTCGTATGTGCAGGATGTCGAGTTCTCGCCCGAGGACGGCTCGCGCACGGAGCCGGAGTTCTTGATTCAGGTGTGCAAGGCAGTGGTCGCGGCGGGCGCGACCACGGTGAACGTCCCCGACACGGTGGGCTGGGCGGTGCCGGACCAATTTGGCGCGCTCATCCAGCAATTACACGACGCCGTGCCGGAGTTCAAATCCGGCAAGGCGATCATCAGCGTCCATTGCCACAATGACTTGGGCCTCGCCGTGGCGAACTCGCTGGCGGCAGTGCGCAACGGCGCGCGGCAGGTTGAATGCACGGTCAACGGCATCGGCGAGCGCGCGGGCAACGCGTCGCTCGAGGAATTGGTCATGGCGATGAAGACGCGCGGCGACTTCTTCAAGGGCGCCGCGTGCGGGATCAACACCCGGGAGATCGTCAAATCATCGCGGCTCGTCTCGCGGATGAGCGGCCTTTCGGTGCAGCGGAACAAGGCCATCGTGGGCGAGAACGCCTTCGCGCACTCCAGCGGCATTCACCAGGACGGCATCCTCAAGAAGCGCGAGACCTACGAGATCATGGACCCGCAGGACGTGGGCTGGGGGCAGACCGAGTTGCCGCTCACCAAGCACAGCGGTCGCGCGGCGGTCTCGGCGCGGTTGAAGCAACTCGGGTTCAAGATGACCGAGGCGGACGTGAACTCGCTCTTCAGCCGTTTCAAGGAAATTGGCGACAAGAAGAAGTTCGTTTATGACGAGGACTTGGTCGCGCTGGTCGATGGTCACATCGCCGAGGTGCCGGAGACCTGGTCGCTGGACTATCTCAGCGTCACCAGCGGGAGCCAGACCTTGCCAACGGCGACGGTGCGTCTGAAAAAGACGGGCACGAAGGACGCGGCATCAGCCGAGGACGCCAGCATTGGCGATGGCCCGGTGGACGCGGCCTTGCGCGCCATCGACCGGCTCACGAAGACGCGTGGCGTATTGAAGGATTACTCGCTTCGCGCCGTGTCCGAGGGCATGGACGCGATGGGCGAGGTGACGCTCAAGGCCGATTTCGGAGACGGCGAGCTGGTCACCGGCAAGGGCGCGAGCACGGACATCATCGAGGCGAGCGCGCGCGCCTATCTCAATGCCGTGAATCGCTATCTCAGCGTCGGCAGCGAAGCGTCCACCGACAAAGAAAATCCGTAACCGAGACGGGCCAGTGGGTTTTTGGCAGCCGGGGCGGGGAAGTCTTTCCTCGCCCTGGTCTTCTAGCAGCCCGTTAAAAAACGGGCGTTTCCGC
>CAZMLP010000046.1:0-3169 GCA_964566745.1 uncultured Verrucomicrobiota bacterium
ATCAAAGCTGTGAACAAAATCCCGCAGCGCGCGCAATTGGCGGTGAAAAACAGGATTTCCCCCGCCCGGCTGACTCGCGGGATAAACGAACGTGCCGTCCTCGTGGCCCGCCACAAAAGAGTAATCGAGGTTGTTGTAAAGTCCGCCGCCCGCGAGGATAAAATCCCACCCTTCCATCCGGTAAGGCGCGTCGTTTGTGCCGCGAAAGCCGGTCTCGTTATCACCGATCACCCGGCCGGCGCCAAAATTCTCGGCCACAGCCCGGGGCGGCGAACCGTAATGGAAATTCAGAATCGAGACCGCCGGGTGCGGGTTCGCGAGTTTTGCCCAATTGTTCGCCACGTTGTGCGACACGAGTTTGGGATGGCGGGTCGCGCGTTGCGCCTCCGCGATCACATCCGCCATATGGTTATGCCAGTCCATCGGCACGCCGCCAATGTACGGCTCGTTGCAAATCTCGTAATAAACATTGTCGAACGGCGCCAGTTCCGCGATCACCTTGCGAACGTAGTCCTCCTCGAATTTTAACAGATTCGCGTGCTTCAACGTGAGCGCCTCATCCCACGGACAAGCGCCGGCTTCGTTGATATTGTTCCTCCCATTCAACGGATGGGTTGCCCAGGATTTCTCGCTGTAGAAACAGGAGAAAAGGTTCGCCTCCACCACGATCCCGCGCCGCCCGGCCTGGGCGACGAAATCCTTCAGGCGCGCGAAGTAGGCGGGGTTCCAACGGGTGAGATCGAACTTGTTCCCGCCGTCAAAATAGCCCGGCGCGTCGCTCCTGGCCCACGGTGCAATGAACTTGTCCGGCTTCGGCGCGAGGGAATTGGCGGCGATGTTGAAGGCGCCCGCCTGCTCGCGATAGGCGAGAAAAGCCCGCGTCAGGTTGAGCTTGTCCCTCGCCAGCGTGTCGAGGTAGCGAACGTAATCAAAGTCGAGGTTCACCACCGCGCCATAATGCTCGCCGGACGTAATCAATATCTCCGGCCGGCCGCGCCAAAGAAAGTAATGCGGGTTTTCCGGGTGAAGCTGGATCGGCGCCGCCGCGTGCCCGGAAACCAGCGACGCCGCGAGCAGAATGCCATTGAGCAAAAGGTGTTTTCGCATGTGGCGAGACCAACCAATTTACCACCAAGGCGTCAGCAATTTAACCGCCGAGACGCAGAGCGGAACAAACTTGATTCCTACCCACAGTTGCCCCGGCGCCCTCCCGCCGAGATATTTCTCCGCGGGTCCGTCGTGAAAACGGCTCATCTCCGCACGGTCGCGTGGTCCTTCAGCCACTGCAGGTCGTCCTTGCTGCTGGCCTTGATCATAATACCGCCGTGATTGTGCCAGTCGGGCGGCGGCGGTTTGGGATTGTTGAAGTTCGGGTCGCGCCATTTGTGGACCTCCGCGTGGCCATCCGCAAACGCCATGTTCGACACCTGCCCGTGGAAACTTGCCGGCGTGTGGTAGATGGCTTGCGAATCCATGTTCATGCCAAACATCGGCCGGCAGATGCTGTCCGGGAAGATTTCGATGAAAGTGAAGATTTGCGAGGGCAACGCCACTTCCGCCGTCTTTTTAAACACCACGTATTTCTTGTTGTCCGGCTGGTTGTTGTAAGCGTTGCCGCCCCAGCCCACATAAGCGTTCAGGCCGTAATCACGGGGCCGCGTCACCTTTTTCCCGTTCGGCAGCACAAACGGCTTCTTGTCTCCCGGGCACCGGAAACTTCCCTTTGCCTTGAGATACGGCGCCAGCAGTGAAAGTTTCTCGGAGACCATCCCGTTCGCGGAATTCTCGTCCGTCAAATTGGACCCCTCGCGACCCTCCACCCACACCGTTGGCTGGTATCCCGCCGGGGGGTTGGCCAGGTTCACGCCCGGATCACCCGGGCCGTTCAGCGGCCAATTGTCAGCAAAGTCCCCGGAGTACGCGTACGCCGCGATGATCATTTGCTTGACGTTATTGACGCACGATATGCCGGTCGCCTTCTGCTTTGCCTTCGCCAACGCGGGCAAAAGCATGCCCGCCAAAATGGCGATGATGGCGATCACCACCAACAGCTCGATCAAAGTAAACCCGCAGCGATTCTCGCGCGCAACCCGCGCGCGTGTTAAAAAATGACAATTCATGACCACAGTTCTCACCAGAGTAGTTCCCGCCTGTCCTTGGGACGCCAAGGTCCGTTATGGAACCGGCGCGAAAAACGCGCGGCGGCGGCTTGAGTGTTACGACCGTATGACACCACCCGAGCCTCCGCAACAGGGAATCACCCCCGTCACCTGCCTGTGCGCCGGAAAACACAGGCGCTTCGCCCTGTTTGCCTCAGGACGAAGGCTTCCCATGATCTCAAAATACGGGGCTTGATTTGCAACGGACTACGCGTTTCGGAGATCATGGTTCGCGCGCGGGCCCAAAGCGGAACAACCACCTTGAATTGGGTTGAATCCCCTTTAAATCCAATGGTTTTTCCTTTGAGGCTGATGGTTTGCTTTCTTGGCAAGTTGGTGTCGATGGCTTGGGGTTGAACTTCCGCCTTTCCCGAGTTCCCGGACGCGTCGGCGACGCGTCCCTACCTGGGAGGCCGCAGGCTGGCCACATCCTCGTGCCGAGCCTTGAATTGGGTTGAATGGCTTGAAATCGGATGGTTTTCCTTTGAGCGGATGGTTTGCCTTCCTGGCAAGTTGGTTTCGGTTTGGGGTTGAACTTACGCCTTTCGCGAGTTCCCGGACGCGTCGGCGACGCGTCCCTACCTCGGAGGCCGCAGCCGGGCCACACTTGAATCGCTTCCCATGATCGCAAAATGCGGGGGTTGATTTGCAACGGGTTGCGCGTTTCGGAGATTATGGTTCGCGCGCAGGCCCAAAGCGGTACAACAACCTTGATTGGGCTTGATTGAACCTGCCCGGGCGCCGCCGGGACGCGCACCCCGGAGGCGCGATGAACACCCGTCCCGGTGACGACCGGAGCTGGCTGCCGGAAAGACAGGCTGGTTGGTTGGTTTTGCGGTTCGGAAGACAATTCCTTGTTCTGTAAGGGAACTTACCAGGATTCCGGCAAAAGTCCAGCTGGAAATCACCCCCCCGGCGGCCAAAGAGCGTATGGAAAACAACATTGACACCCGGGCCCGGGGACGCCGCCAATACCCGCCTCGCCAAACTATTAAACCCACTCCTACCAA
>CAZMLP010000047.1:0-2743 GCA_964566745.1 uncultured Verrucomicrobiota bacterium
ACCAGTCCCTTGCCCGGCAGATCGCCGCGTAACAGGCCGTGGATCGACTCGTACCCCACTCCCAGGACACGCGGGTCAATCACTCCGCCCACCCCGACAAAAACCGCGCCGATGGCGGGCCACCACATCCAGTGGACGGGCAGTTTTTGGAAGAGATCCTCGAAGGCATAGACCAGCGTGGTGAGAAGGCCGGAGCCGAGACCGGCCGCGATGCCGACCAGCAACGCGGCACCGAGCGCCTCCGCCGAGAGGGCGGAATGCGCTACAACGGGAAAGACGGGGCCGGCCCCCAGCAATGGCACCCGCAAGATCGACGCGACGATGGCCGCGATGGCGACGGGAATGAAACTGCGGGGCTTCCATTCAAAAAGCAGCAACTCCACCGCCAGCAGCGCGGCAGCGATGGGCGTCGCGAACACGGCGGACATGCCTCCTGCCGCCCCAGCGACCAGCAGCGTCTTGCGCTCGGCGGCGGTCAGATGGAAGAACTGCGCGAACAATGATCCGAAGGCGCCGCCAGTCATGATGATGGGACCTTCCGCGCCAAAAGGTCCGCCGGTGCCAATGGAAAGCGCGGAGGAGACCGGCTTCAAAATCGCCACCTTGGGGTTGATGAGACTTCGTCCGAGCAGAATTGCCTCCAACGCCTCGGGTATGCCGTGCCCGCGAATCTTTTCCGAGCCGTATCGGGCCATCAAACCAATCAGCAAGGCGCCAGTCACCGGAACCAGGATTGCCCACCAGCCAAGATGATGATCCTGCGGAATCACCGGGGCGGAGGAGAGACGCTGGAAGAAGGCCAGGTTCGTGATGACGGCGATCAACCAAAGCAGCGCCTTGGCCACGAACGCGCTGATGGCCCCGATGGGGACGGCGAGCGCGCCGAGCAGAAGCACCCGCTTGTCCGTGCGGAAATCGGAGAGCAGATCGGTGTGCGCCTGCGCGGGAGTCTTCACGGCGGTTTTCAGCGGCGGCGTTGTCATTTTTAAAAGGGCGCGGATATTCTATCGCGTTGCGATATATTTCAACCGGATTTTCATTTGCGCAAGGAGTTGTTATGCTTCACGAATGCCGCCGAAAATCACCAAAGCGCAATATGAGTCCCTGGCTGAGTGGCGCTACGCCCTCCGGCAATTCCTGCATTTCAGCGAGGAGGCGGCGCGCGCGGCGGGGGTGACGCCCCAGCAACATCAGGCACTGCTGGCCATTCGCGGGTTTCCCGGCCGGGACAAGGTGACGGTGGGGGAATTGTCCGAGCGGTTGCAGGTGCGGCACCACAGCGCGGTGGGCTTGGCGAATCGCCTCGTCATGGAGCGCCTGGTGGCGCGAACCCACGACGAGAAAGATCGTCGGCAGGTTTATCTGGAGCTGACGCCGCGCGGGGAGATGGTGCTGGAGCAGCTCTCCACCGCGCACCGGGAGCAGTTGCGTCGTATCGGCCCGAGGATCAACAGCTTGCTGCGAAAGATGCGGGGCGGGGAAAAGTGATTTTTTGCCATTTTTTTGTTCCCTTCACGCCAGGCATCAGTTATACGAAAACCACAATCACCTTCAGTCTGAAGGGCGGCGGGCCCTGAATGTTAAAAAGTATCCGTGTGTCTTCAGGGCTCGCCGTTTTTTCTTAACTATTTGCGCTGCAAATTGTTAGGTGAATCTCCCTCTAATTTCCGCGAGCGAATCCCCGATTATTGTTAATGCCCGGTCCATCTCCTCGCGGGTGATTGTCAAGGCGGGGGTAAGGGTCAGGATGTTTCCCATCGTCAGCTTGAAGTTCAGGCCCTTGGAGAGACAACGATACATCACTTGCTCGGCCTCGTCCGTGGCCCGCTCCAACGTTTGTCGATTGCGCACCAGTTCCATGCCCATCAAGAGACCGAGACCTCGCGCGTCGCCAATCAACGGGTGGCTCGCCATCATCGCGCGCATCTTCCCAACCGTGTAATCACCCAGGTCGCGGACCTTTGCCAGCAGCCCCTCTTGCTCGATCACCTCAATGGTGGCCAGCCCGGCGGCGCAGGCAACGGGGTTTTTCTCGTGAGTGTAGTGGCCCAGCGCCTTGTGCGCCATGGCGCGGTTAAGGCCCTCCCGGGCAATCAGCGCGGCCAGCGGGAAGATTCCGCCGCCCAGCCCTTTGCCAATCACCAGCATGTCCGGCACGACCTCGTAATGCTCGCAAGTGAACATCTTTCCGGTTCGGCCGAGGCAATGGGGAATCTCGTCCAGAATCAGCAGCGCGCCATGTTTGTCGCAGGCCGCGCGAATCTTTTTCCAATAATCCTTTGGCGGAATGAACGGAGTGCTGCGGACGGTCTCGGCGATCACCGCCGCGACATCGCCTTCCTTCTCCAGCACGTACTCGACATAATCGGCGCAGAGGAGATTGCACGCCGACCCGCACTTGAACGGGCAGTGGCGGTTGTCCGGCGGGGGGACATGCTCGCAACCCGGCAGCAACGGCCCGATCGACCCGCGAAAAATCGCCTCGCCTCCCACGGAAATGGCGTCCAGTGACGCGCCGTGGAACGAGTCCCACATGGAGACGGTTTTGAACCGGCCGGTCGCGGCGCGTGCCAGCTTGATCGCCATGCCGATGGCGCTGGTGCCGCCGGGGGCGAAGAGGACCCGGTTCAAATCCCCGGGCGCGAGCTCGGTCAGCTTCCTGGCCAGTTGGATGGCGGGGACGTTGGTGTAGCGGCGGGTGCAAAAGGACATTTCGCGTATCTGCCGGGTGATCGCCTCGACC
>CAZMLP010000048.1:0-1699 GCA_964566745.1 uncultured Verrucomicrobiota bacterium
GTCTTGGCATCGTGTTTGCGGTGTTCGCCGGCTGCGTCAATTACACTCGCCGTTTTTACACGGAAACCTGGCAGGACCCCGCCAGCGCCAGCCCGCTCGTTTTTCCGGAGACAGTGTTCAACGCGCCCGCCAGCCACCTGACCGCCATGCTCGGCTCGCCGGGAATCAATTACACCCTGGTGGGGGACGCGGGCGTGTTCCTGCAGGGCCTTGCGATTGCCGCCGGCTGGTTGAGCGAGGGTCGCGTGGATGGCTGCCTGGTGGTCGGCGCGGAGGAGTCGGACTGGCTGGTGGCGGACGCGAGCCGCCATTTTTACCGGCGAGTGGTGGTGAGCGAGGGGGCGGGCGCGCTTTATTTAAAAACGGCCCTTCCCGGTGATCCTTCCCCGCGCCTCGACGCAATCACCGATGCGCACCTTTTTCCCCCGGAGCATGGGCGTCACGAGGCCATTGCCCGCATGCGAGCGCAGTTGCCGCCGGGTGGCGAGGCGGAACTTCTTTGCGACAGTCTTCAAAATGCCCCGCGCCTGGACGCGGCGGAGGAAGCGGCCTGGCGGGGCTGGCCGGGCGCCCGCGTGTCACCCAAGACCTTGCTGGGAGAGGGATTGATGGCCGCGGCCGCGTGGCAATGCGTGGCGGCGGTGGATGCGATCGCGCAGGGGCAACGCCCGGCAGCGACGGTTAGCGTCGCCAGCGCCGGACAGGAGGCGATCGGCGCGCGATTTGTAAGTGGCAACGGCGGCGGGTAGTTTCACCGAGAACCGGGACTGCGCGGCAGGCTCACGGCGCGGCTTCAATCTTATGGCCCCGGAGCCATTTGAGATATTCAAGGAGGTCGTCCATCTGCGCGGCGGAGAGCTGGCCTTTGAAGTCCGGCATTTTACTGCGCGCGCGGAAACTGGAGGGTGAGGCAATGAACTCCCGGAGAAATGCCTCCTCGCGATACTCGGTGACATTGCGCGGCACGTTCAACTCGGGACCGAGCGTGCCTCCGCGCAGGTTGGCCGAGTGGCAACCCAGGCAGTTCTGCTCGAAGAGGCGGAACCCCCGTCGTGGCGCCGCGTCGATTGCCGCGGCGCCCGGAGTGATGTCGCGCAGCGCCGCGGCCATGTTCTCGACGCTGATGGCGACCAGTTTGTCGGGCCAGGGGCGTTTCAGCCCGCCGCCCGTCCAAACGAGGTAGAAGGGAGCCGGCGTCACTGTCTCCTTTCCTTGCGCGAACGGTTCCCAGCCGGAGGCCGCTTCGACATCGTGGAATGCCAGCACTCCGGTGGGAGTGGCGACATCGAGGTCGCCCAGGGGCAGGCGCGCCTCATAGCCATCCGCGCAATGGAAGACCAAGGTGTCACCGTCCGCCGCGGTGAGGCCCGCGGTTTGCATCACGTCCCGGAGGCGAAACCCGTCGTAGGTCTTGGCTTTGCCATAGACCGGATCATCCACCGTGATGCGGACGACGGGCAGCGCGCGGAGGAGCGAGTTGAGCTGCAGGCGCCGGGCGCCGCGACTCAGCTCGACCGTCAGTTCGATGGAATTGATGCCGTCCACCGCTGTGGGCGCCGGAGCCGGCTTGGGAACCTGCTGTCCCAGAGGCATCATCGGCTCCGTCTCCGTTTTTGTGGTGGTTTCGCAACCCGCCAATCCCGCGCACAACAGCGCGAGAGGGAGCCACGCCAAGTTTCCGGGATGGGACGGTGATTTC
>CAZMLP010000049.1:0-3220 GCA_964566745.1 uncultured Verrucomicrobiota bacterium
GGGCCTACAACGCGTGGGGTGGAAAATATCCCCCGTTCGATTTGGATGACGCGATTCCGCAGCATGTCGCCAAACTCCTTTCGCTGCCGCTCTTCTCGCCGGGAATCATCATGGAGGGCGGATCCATCGAGTTAAACGGTCGCGGCACATTGCTGACGACCGAGGCATGCCTGCTCAATCCGAACCGCAATCCCAGCCTGAACAAGACGCGGATCGAAGGCTTTTTGCGCGATTATTTGGGCGTCACCAACATCCTTTGGCTCGGCGACGGCATCGTCGGGGATGACACCGACGGGCACATCGACGACTTGGCGCGGTTCACCGATGCCAACACGGTCGTGACCGTGGTGGAGGAGGACCCGCAGGACGAGAAGTACGAGCTCCTTCAGGCGAACCTGCGCCGGCTTCAGGAAATGCGCGACGAGACGGGGCGTCCCTTGCGAATCGTGCAACTTCCGATGCCCGGCCACGTGGAGTATGATGGCCAGCGGCTCCCGGCGAGCTACGCGAACTTCTACATTGCGAACAGCGCGGTGGTGCTGCCGACCTTTCGCCAACCCAACGACGCGCGGGCAATCCAGATTTTGCAATCCCTCTTCCCGGACCGCCCGGTGGTGGGCATCGACTCGACGGAATTGATTTGGGGCCTCGGCTCGTTTCACTGCATCAGCCAGCAGGAACCGGCGCCGTAGCGCGCGTTGACCTTGTCAACGACCCGCCCCCACCCCGACGCGCAAATGCGCTGCTTTATCGCGATTTGGCCAAGCGCGGAAGCGCGCGACCGGATCGCGGAATTTCAGAGAGAGTTCCGCGAGCAAATTCGAGGGTGCGAAATCCGTTGGACCGCCCCGGAGCAGATTCATTTGACGCTGTCCTTCTTGGGAAACCTCGCGGTGAGCCGGCTGGAAGAATTGAAGCAACATCTGCAAAATGCCGCCCGAGGGGCACGGCCATTCGACTTGGTTGCGGAGGGCCTGGGCGTTTTTCCCAACGCGCGCCGGCCGCGCGTGATTTGGATTGGGCTGCGTGAAAACACAGACGCATTGCGCGCCGTGCAAGGGAGAGTCGAGCAAGCGACCGCGTCTTTTTTCAAAGTCGAGGAGCGCGAGTTTCATCCGCATTTGACCCTCGGGCGAATTGATCCGGAGTCGCGCACGGGAGGTTTGCTAGCGGATAAACTGCAAGCCAATCAGGTCCGCGCGTTCGGCATGTGGACGGTCACCGGATTCGATCTGATGCAGAGCGAGCTGACGCCGGCAGGAGCGCGATACACGCGACTGGCGGCGTTTGAGTTGGCGCGCGCCTCATGATTCATTTGGGAAGCGTTGCAAAATGGGCGTGGTTCCAGAATCTCGTCCGCTACGTCCACATGAACGGATGTTGGCTCACCGCTTGAGTCAAGACCCCGAAGTGTCCAACCGGCTCATCCAGCAAGCCCTCTATTTTCTGGGCATTGGCTCTCGTAAAGATGCTTTCGACCGAAAATTGGTGGACCGGGAAAATTAAAGGAGCCGCGTCCGTTGGAACTACAACTTCCAACCGTCGCGGTAGTGATGATGGATGTATTGATCCGCCTCGGGGCAGCCTTTTGCTTTGAGGGTCTTGGTGTCCCACTCGAGTTTTTTGCCGACGCGGAAGGCCACGTTGCCGAGCAGCGCGGTTTCTGAAAGCGGGCCGGAGTAATCAAACGTGCAGGTTGTCGGACCGCCGGTCTTGCATGCCTCGACCCATTCCTTGTGATGACCGATGGAATCTGGGATGAACGGCGCAGGGCGTTTGAAGTCCACGAAGTCCTTTTCCGGCAGCAACAGGTTACGGCTGTAGTCGGATAAAACCATGCCCTTTTCGCCCACAAACAGGACACCGCTTTTCCATTTTGCGTACAGTTCCGGGCTGACGAGGTCCTTGGGATATTTGCCGCCGTGATACCAGGTGACGCGCACTGGCGGCTTTGCGCCGCGTGCTGGATGCTCGTAACGAACGATCAGCCAGGGCGGTGTGGAGTATTTGTGGACGGGCGGGCCATCCACCACCTCGGCGCTCAAGGGCGCGCGCAGGTCGAGCGCCCAGTGCGGCAGGTCCATGAAATGACAGCCGAAGTCCGCGAGCGACCCGCCGCCAAAGGCCCACCAGTTGCGCCATTTGAACGGGATATACTCCGGGCTGTAGGGTTGGAAGGGAACCGGCCCCAGCCATTGCTCGTAATCAATGTTCGCGGGAACGGGCGGGAAATGGGTCGGGGCCTCCATGCCACCATACACGGCACTGGCCCACACATGAACCTCGCGCACCGTGCCGATCGAGTTTGACTGAATCAATTCCACCACCCGGCGGTAGTTCTTGCCGGCGTGGATTTGCGTGCCGATTTGCGTGACCCGCTTCTCTTTGCGCGCGGTTTCCACGATGGCGCGAATCTCGGAAATTGTGCGTGCCAGCGGCTTTTCGCAATAAACATGCCGCCCGGATTTCAGGGCCGCCACCGCCGCGACGGCGTGGGTGTGATCCGGCGTGCTGACCACCACCGCGTCAATGTCCTTCAGGTCAAGCATCCGGCGAAAATAAGAAAAAGTTTTCGCGCCGGGGACCTTCTGCGCGGCGGCGGCCAGGTTGTTCGAGTCGATGTCGCAGATGGCGATGGTGTTCTGGTTCAGCTTGAGCACTTCGTGGAAGTTCTCCCCGCCGCGACCGGCGACGCCGACGAATGCCAAGTTCAACTTTTCGTTGGGCGAGAGCTTTTTCGAGGCGGCGAAGGCGGCCGGGGCGCACGCGGCGGCGGCCAGAACGGCGCTCTGTTGGAGGAAGCTGCGGCGATTCAGTGGAAGTGGCATAATGTCTGCATTCGTTTGTAGGGCGAACTCGCCGGAAGGCAACTGTTTTCCCGCTTCCGCCGTGTCTTGCCCGGTGATCTGTCTTCAACAGGACAACGTAAATCAACGGCGATTGGACGAGACGAAAACCACCGGGCTTTCGCCGTTGCTGAATCGCTGAATTTTCGATATGGTTTTTTCACCCGAAGAGCCATAGGCCGCCCCGGGTTCAAAACAAATGCAGTGGTGGACCGTCCTGCAACTCAAGTCTAAGGACGCGCAGACTCGCCGTGACGCGGTGGAGAAGCTGGCGGCCATGGAGGACGACCGTGCCGTGGCGCCGCTCTTGCAGGCGCTGGAGAGCGCGGACGCGGACGTCCGCAAGATAGCCTTGAAGGCTCTGGGCAAGCGCG
>CAZMLP010000050.1:0-4239 GCA_964566745.1 uncultured Verrucomicrobiota bacterium
GGCGGAAATGGCGAGACGAAACTGGCGTTCGAAAATCCCGCTTTCACGATGTCCACCGTGCCATTGTTATCCAGATCGCCGGTCACCGCCACGCCATCCCCGATGGCCCCGACATATCCGGGAATGCCCGAGTCCACGAGCAACGGCGTGGCCGGATCGCTCACCTGCGGCTGTTTGAGGAATACTCCGCCGCCCTGGTTGTACCAAATCTCGGCCACGTCCGTTTCGAGACCGGAAGGATCGTCAAAACCGACGCCTTGCAAGAGCACATCAAGCTGGCCGTCATTGTTAAAATCCGCCCACTGCGCCGTTCCTCCCGAGACAGGCGAGAAAGTCGTCGTGGTGGCCTCGGTAAACGTGCCGTCACCCGCATTGTGCCAAAGCTTGGTGATCTCAATGCCGTCATTGCAACCGCACGGATCATTGACCGGATCGGTTGATTGCCAGCCGGTTTGAATCACATCCAGCCAGCCATCATTGTCATAATCTCCGAAGCTCGCCCCGCCCTCGGTGGTCCCGGTGAAGCCCGCGTTGATTTGCACGAAGCCGCCCCCGCCCAAGTTTTGCCAGATGTCGGTCACGTTCGAGCCGGACACCAGCAAGTCCAGCTTGCCATCATTGTTGTAGTCGCCCCACGCCAATGTTTGCGCTCCTCCCGCCCCCAAATCGATCATCGGTGAGAAGGTAAAATCGCCGTTGTTATGGTAAATCAGGACGGAAGGAAGCTGGCAACTGCACTGGACGCCGGAGATCGCGAGGTCCGGCCGGTTGTCATTGTCCACGTCGCCCCACGCCACCGCGCTCCAAGTCACGTCCGGCAAGCCTGTGCCGGTCCTTTGCGTGAACGTGCCATCGCCGTTGTTCTCCCAAATTTGCGTGATCGGCGTGAACAAATCGTCGGAGCCGGTAAGGATCAAATCCAAGTCGCCATCCCCGTCCATGTCCGCCCAAGCCGCCGCCTGCGGCGCCATTTGGTAAGGGTTGGGAAAGGAGAAATCATCGTTTCCCGGCGATAGCGCGTCGGGAAAAGAATTGCCGCTGTCGGTGAACGGCTTCGTCTTGAAAGTGTCGTTCGCGGACCGGCTCGTGTCGTCATTGTTCGCCGCCGCCAGGCGAAAATGATAAAGAGTGGCAGGCGTCAATCCAGTGACTGTTATATTGAACGACTGGTCCCCGTCCACGTCGAGAAGTGTCACGGGCGACGCGTAGGAAAGGCTGAAAGTCAGGTCGGTGCTGTATTCGATCGTGAGCGTGGCATCACTTCCGTTGGGGTCCACATGACCGGTAAAGGTTGCGGAAGTGGCATCCGTGCTCACATCCACAAAATCAATCAGCGGCCCGGCCGTGGTGGTGGTGAAACTGTTGGTGGATGAATAATTGATCCCGTCGCTGTTCTCCGCCTTTACCCGGTAATGATACGTGGTCGAGGGAGTCAGACCGGTCACGGTGATGGTGTTAAACGATTGCGAACCCCCGGCGGCCAGCAGTGAATCCGAGGAGGATTGGTGGTCGAAACTCAGATCCGTGCTGTACTCGATCAAAACGGTGGCATCGTTTCCATTGGGGTCCACGGAACCGGTGAAATCCGCGGAGGTCGCTCCGGGGGTCACGTCCATCGACTCGATCAAAGGACCAGGGCCGAAGGTAAAAAAACTGTTGGTGGATGAATAATTGATCCCGTCGCTGTTCTCCGCCCTCACCCGGTAATGGTATGTGGTCAAGGGATTCAAGCCGGTCAGCGTGAGGTCAAACAATTGATGAGAGCTTCCGGCGCCCGGCAAAATGACTTGGGTGGATTGCAGGTTGAAAGTCAGGTCCGTGCTGTACTCCACATACACCGTGGTATCCGCGCCGGTCGGGTCAATATAACCGCTGATTTCCACAGTGCTCTGGCCCGGGCTCCCGGTGTCCACGTTGTAAAAAAAGGGGCCGAGCGTGTAATTAAAGTCGGAGGAGGGGTTGAAAATGCTATGAGTGGCGCCATCCGCATTGGACGCCTCGATCACGTAATAATAAGTGGTGGCCACCGCCAGACCCGTCAGTGTGATGGTGACATCCTCCTCCGGGTGCGATCCGGGCAACAAAGTGGACGAGGTGACTGGCCAAGTCGTGTAGCTGCCGGAGGAATCGGTGTTGTAAAACACCCGCACCGAAGTATCCAACCCTTTGGGATCGATGGAAGCGGTGACCGAGATGGAGGTTCCCGAAAGAGAGTCGCTGTCCAAGTTGTGGACCGTCGGCTTGGCGGCCTCGATCCGCATGGCGCCGCCCAACAACAAAAATATCCCCAGGAAAAAAAGAAACGCTCTCGTCCTGCGCCGAAGGTGACTCATATTTTTCGTGTCAAAAGTCGATGGCGTGCCAGCCGCCCGGAACAGAAAACGCAAAGGCCGGCAAACCTGTGACGACCTTGAAACCGAGGCTAGTCATATTTTGGCATGGTTTGCAATCCTCGTTGCTTGTTTCCCGCGAATTCCCCGTCGTGTGAAACAAGCCCGGTTAACGGTTTATCGGAATAAAACAACACCCGCGGGAGACAAATCACGCGATGTGGCTAGAAACCGGCTTGGCTTTTGAGTGAATGAGGCCAAACTTTCCGGCGTCCAAATTTCACCTTCGCGGGAAGGCATCGATGTTGAAAGCAGGCCGACGGAATAAATGGATTCGCCGGGCGGGCGCGGTTCTGGCGCTGGCCGGGGCGGCGCATGCCCATGCGGCGGAACCGGACGCGGCGGGAGTGGAGTTTTTCGAGAAGCAGGTTCGCCCGTTGCTGGCGGATCATTGCTACCAGTGTCACAGCGAAAAGAGCGAGAAGGTGAAGGGCGGGCTGAAGCTGGACACGCGGGAGAATTTGTTGAAGGGCGGCGAGAATGGTCCATCCATCGTCCCGGGCGAGCCGGACAAGAGTTTGTTGATCAAGGCGGTTCGCTACACGGACGAAAACTTGCAAATGCCGCCGAAGAAGGAACAGCGGCTCACCGCCGGGCAAGTGGCGACGCTGGAGCATTGGGTGCGCATGGGCGCGCCGGTTCCGCGGGTTAAATCGGACGCCACTGTCGCCAGCGCCCCTGCCAAGCCCGCCCAGCCGCACTGGGCCTTCCAGCCGGTGAAATTGCCGCCGACGCCGCCGGTGAAAAACACCCGCTGGAGCCACAATCCGGTGGACTCGTTCGTTCTCGCCAAGCTGGAGGAAAAAGGCCTGACGCCCTCGCCCCGCGCGGATCGCCGGACCTTGATCCGCCGCGCAACCTTTGATTTGACCGGCATGCCGCCGACCGCCGCCGAGGTCGAGGCGTTTGTGAGGGATCGCTCGCCGGATGCTTATGCCAGGCTGATCGACAAACTGCTCGCCTCGCCCCGCTACGGCGAGCGTTGGGGGCGCCGGTGGCTGGACATCGCGCGCTACGCGGACACCAAGGGCTATGTTTTTGAAGAGGAACGTCGCTACGCCTATTCCTACACTTATCGCGACTATGTGATCCGCGCCTTTAACGAGGATTTGCCTTACGACCGTTTCCTTCAGGAGCAGATTGCCGCCGACCTGCTCGATCTCGGCGATGACAAGCGGCCCCTCGCCGCGCTCGGATTTCTCACGCTCGGTCGCCGGTTCCTGAACCAGCAACCCGACATCATTGACGACCGCATTGACGTGGTGACACGGGGCACCATGGCGTTGACCGTCGTGTGCGCCCGCTGCCACGACCACAAGTTCGACCCGATTCCCACGGCCGACTATTATTCGCTCTACGGCGTGTTCGCCAGTTGCCACGAGCCTTCCGAGGAACCGTTGCTCGGCACCACCCCCCCGGAGTACGACGCCTATCTGAAAGAGCACCAAAACCGCGTGGAGGAGCGGGATAATTTCCGCGCGAAGGCGAATGCCGATTTGTGGAAAAAGCTGCGCGAGAGCGTCGGGGATTATTTGCTGGCCGCGCATGACGCCTCGGCCATCGAGGAAGGCAAACGCGACGCGCTGGCGCGGGAGCGCAAGCTCGATCCCGGCACGGTCCGCCGCTGGATGAACGCTCTCGAATCATGGCAGAAGGAGACGAACGTCATTTTCATGCCGTGGATCAAGTTCGCCGCGATCCCCGAAAAAGAATTCGATGAGAAGGCGCCAGCCATCGCGAAAGAAGCGGCGGGACCGGCAACTCATCCCCAAGTCGCCGAATTGTTCGCCGGCGAGCCGCCGAAGTCCCTGAAGGAGGTGGCGGAGCGCTACCAGCATTTGTTCAAGGA
>CAZMLP010000051.1:0-8760 GCA_964566745.1 uncultured Verrucomicrobiota bacterium
GTCATTCTCGAGGCGGGCAAGCACCCCGGCAAGATCGAGGAGATTTATGGCGGCCTCAACGGCATCCTCGGCATCCTGAACGAGGAGTTGATTGATTTGCAGGAGGAGAAGCGGCAATCCATCGAGGGCCTCAAGCACACGCCCGCCGCCGCGCTCGGCACCTGCCGTTACAAGATCGATTTCAAAAAGAAGCCGGAGCAGGCGGCGAAGGACATGGACCGCCTTTTCGAGGTCTTTCAGGCGCACAACATCCGTTACTTTTTTTACGCGGGCGGGAACGACTCGCAGGACACGGCGCACAAGATACACGAGCAGGCCGTGCAGCGCGGCTATGAGATGCGCGTGATGGGCGTGCCGAAGACCATCGACAACGATTTGCCGCACACGGACCACTGCCCCGGCTATGGCTCGGTGATCAAGTACAACGCCACGACCGTGATGGAAGTCGCGGCGGACGTGAGCAGCATGGCGACGGATGACGGCGCGTGTTGCATCATCGAGGTGATGGGCCGCGCGGCAGGCTGGATCGCGGCGGGCACGGTGCTGGCGCGGCGGCGCGCGGGGGACGGCCCACACATCATTTTGCTGCCGGAGATCGCGTTCAACGAGGCGGCGTTCCTCGCGAAGGTGAAGGAGACCGTGGACGCCCACAAGTATTGCATCGTGGTGTGCGGCGAGGGGTTGAAGGACGCGTCCGGCAAAGAGATCGGCGCGGATCACTCGCGCCTCGACGCCTTCGGGCATCCGGTGCTCTCGGGCGCGGCGGATCGCCTGGCGGAAATCGTGCAAGGGCGCATGAACCTCAAGACCCGCACCGTGAAGCTTGGCTACGCGCAACGCGCGGCGGCGCATTTCGCGAGCGAGCTGGATGTCGAGGAGGCGGCGGCCTGCGGCGCGACAGCCGTGAAGGCGGCGGTCGAAGGCCAGAGCGGGTTGATGGCGAAGATCGTCCGCCTGCAAAGCAATCCCTACAAGTGGACCACCGGGCTCCAACCGCTGGGTGACATCGCGAACGTGGAGAACTTCATCCCGCGCGACTGGATCACCGAGGACGGCTTCCTGCCGAACGAGAAGTTTATCGAGTACGCGGCCCCGTTAATTACGGGCGAATTGAAGCTGCCCACCGAGAACGGCTTGCCGAAATACGTGGTGCTGGACAGGGTGCGCGTCGAGAAGAAGCTTGCTCCGCGCGGGTAGGGGACGTGAAAGGCGCTCGAATTTGCTGACTTGCTCTGGTTGAGGATCATGTTATTGTCACTTCATGAACCGGTGTTAAACAGACACTAGGCTGGAATGACACCTCTATTTAAAATAGCCCCGCAGCAATTGGCTGATTTACAGGCGATTCGCGATTTGGGGCCGGAAAAGCTGCACCGAGTTCTTCTTGAAATCCAAGCGGTTTCTGCGGCCCCCCTTTCCCCAGAAGAGATTCACGCGTTAATTGACCGAGCGTTAGGAACCAGTGAAGCCGCAAGCGATGCCTTACTCCGTCAAATGCTTTCTCTGAACGCGTTCGCCGGACAATTGGATCTTCATTCGGATGAAGTTTTTTCAGGGTTACTTGCCGGTCTTCGGTCTCCAAAAACGAAGTGGACGGATCAAGATGTGGCTAGATGGGAGGCGGTAGCGGATCATGTGAAACGGTTGGCCGATCTTGAGGTGATTCGTTTGTCCGCCAAGGCGCTCAATTTGGCTTATGAGCATGCTCAATTATTTAAGCGCGCTCGCATAATGACCGATATCCGGCCAGTATTCAGCGATGACGCGGATACTATGAGCGGAGCCGTGGTTTCACACACGCTTTTACTGCATTATGATAGCGCCAAAGAAGATCGCATTCTGAGCTTAGCACTCGACGAAACGGACATTCGCTCATTGCAAAAGCAATGTGATCGCGCACTTAAAAAATCTAATACGGCGCGCGCCTTGCTTGAGGGCGCGGTTAAAATTTCAGTGCTTCCTAAAAAAGCACCAGGAACATGAATGAGCCTGAGATAGCATGTAATGTTTCGCGAGGCCGATGGGATCCGAAAAGTCTTTGGCAGGCCACGTCGAACCCCGCCATCACACGTTCAGTGCTCCCCAATGCAGGTAGGCAACAACAGGCCGCAAAAGAAGGGTATATATCTTGGTGGAATCAAGCCTCGACTGAATTCTCCGTTTGGTCACGGGAGATGTTGGATTTTGAATCTTATCATGTTTTCGTCAATTTGCACTCTGATTTGACTTTACCGCCCGACGACTATGTCGTTGCTTTGTGGAGATACGCTCCGGCGATGACGGAGATTCAAAATCTTCAGCGCATAGCCTTATCCAAAAGCGGTGAAGACTTTTTAAATGAACCTGCTTTCTTTGTTTCGGTAAGGCAATTGGAAAAGCGGGGAAATATCGATGCCGCACTTGACATTCTATATGACAAAATAGATGGAATGTTGAAAGCTGGAAAATTTGACGATGTTGATGATGTTCTTCGAAGTGTTGACCCGCGATCGCTGTCTCTGGACTTATTGTTGGGAGTGCTAACCGCGACTTTGCCTGCACGCAGTAAGCTGCCGTTTCGCAAGGAATTTTTTAAAAATGTAGTCGAAGTTCTTAAAGAGAGATGCCAATGGGAGGAGGGGCTTTTAACTGGTTTAGACGGCTAATTTTCGATGTTGGACAATGTTTTTTCGGCTAAGGAGCGGTCGTTTGTCGAAATCCGACATGTCGCCATTGCAATCCGAGCCATCGACTCGGGACAACGACATGTCGGTGTTTTGCATAATGATGAGTCAAGTGGCCAATTGAAACTCCTCCATTTGGCTTGGCACCATGACCTTAAAAATAGCGAGCCGAAGGTAGCCTATTTTTGGATTGAGCCTGCCATTCACCAAGCTCGCGCGCGGCAAGTCGCTGCAATGTGTCGTAAAATTCTCCGCTCGAATGAGGCGAAGGGAATACCATACGCGTTCAGCCCTCCAAACGATTGTTTCAGCACCGAGACTGGAGATTATTTGCTCGGTCCTTATAATTTTGGACTGACATGCGCCACTTTTGTGCTCGCCATATTTGATGCGGCCGGTATACGCCTAATTAATCAGGAGACTTGGCGTAGTCGCGCGGACGATGAGAGTTGGCAAAACAAAATAATTCAGCAATTGGAGGCGGACGGGGCAGATAAGAAGCATATAGACGCAGTCAGAATGCAGGTGGGCTCTATGCGTTATCGTCCAGAAGATGTTGCGGGGGCTGCCGCGAGCGGGCCGCCCCCTGCGGAATTTCAGCAGGCAAACTCGTTAGGGGAAAAAATTGTTGAAAAGCTCAATTCAACCTCTCAGCGAGAGAGCTTGTGAACCCCTGACGGAAATAGGAGTGGGTTAGTCACCATTCCGTAAGTTGATAATTGCGGGGAGAACGTACGGAATGGCGGGGCATGTCCCCCAAAGATGGCATTGCCGCTTGACAGCGTTGCCCGGAAAAGCGAGATGCCATAGCCCGCCGGGAGACGGCGGGTTATCATTTTTTGACTCGGCATGCTGACCATTTCCGAACTCGGCAAATCTTTTGGCGGGCGGACACTCTTTAACGAGGTCTCGCTCCAGGTGAATCGTGGCGATCGCATCGGGCTGGTCGGGCCGAACGGCGCGGGCAAATCGACGCTGTTCGCGATGATCCTGAAAGCGGAGGAGCCGGACGCGGGCAGCGTGAATTTCGAGCGCAACGTCACCGTCGGCTTTTTGCCACAGGAGAGCGCGCCCGCCGGTGACGAGACGGTGCTGGAGCTGGCCACTGCCATCTCGCCGGAGTTCGCGGCCATCCGCAAGCGAGTGCTGGACGAGGACGAGCATCCTGCCGAGCACACCCAGGAGGAAAGCGTCAACGACCACGCGCATTTCAACGAGGCGGGCGGTTATCAGATTGAATCGAAGGCCAAACGCCTGCTCGCCGGCCTCGGCTTTCGGGAAAAGGATTTTAACCGTCCCGCGCGGCAGATGAGCGGCGGCTGGGTGATGCGCGCGCACCTCGCGCGGTTGCTCGTGCAGGAGCCGGACCTGCTGATGCTGGACGAGCCGACGAACCATCTCGACCTGTCCGTGCTGCTCTGGGTGCAGGAATATTTGCAGGGTTATCCCGGCGCGATCTTGATGATCTCGCACGACCGCGAGTTCTTGAACCAACTCGTGGGCAGCATCGTGGAGATTCGCAACTCGAAGCTCATCAGCTATCGCGGGAATTACGAGGACTATCTGGCGCAACGCGCGGCCGCCGAGGCGCAGCATCTCGCCGCCTACAAGAACCAGCAGCGCGAGATCGCGCGCCTGATGGATTTCGTGGCGCGGTTCGGCGCCAAGAACACCAAGGCGGCGCAGGCGCAGAGCAAGCTGAAGCAGGTCGAGCGCATGGAGAAGATCGAGGCGCCGGAGGCGGAATCGCGCGGGATCGGTTTCCAGTTCCCGCAGCCGCAACGGAGCGGGCAAAAGGTGATCACGTTGAAGAACATTCACCAGGCCTACGGCGAGACACCCGTCTATCAAGGGATGGATTTTCTCGCGGAGCGCGGCCAGCGCATTGTGCTGGTGGGGCCGAATGGCGCGGGCAAATCAACGCTGCTCAAGATTCTCGCGGGCGTGGTTCCGTTCCAACAGGGCGAGCGCGACCTGGGCCATAATGTGAAGTTCGGCTACTACGCGCAATATCGCGTGGAGATGTTGCAGGCCAGCCGCACGGTTTTGGACGAGGCGTTGGACACGCCGCAACGCGTGACGGAGCAGTTCGTTCGGACGGTGCTGGGCAGTTTCCTCTTTCGGGGCGATGACGTGTTCAAGCGCGTGAGCGTGTTGAGCGGTGGGGAGAAGAGCCGGCTCGCGCTGGTGAAGCTGCTGCTCGATCCGCCCAACCTGCTGCTCATGGACGAGCCGACGACGCACTTGGACATGGCGAGCATCGACGCCCTGGTCGAGGCGTTGAAGCAATACGAGGGAACAATCATTTTCATCAGCCACGACGTCTATTTCATCCGGGCGATCGCGAATCATGTCGTGCATGTGAATGCCGGGCGGCTGACGCATTACTCGGGCAATTACCAGTACTACCTGGACAAGTCGGCGGCCACTTCCGAGCGCGCGGCGTTGTTCGCGCCCGGCACACATGTGACCCAAGGCGCGCCGGCGAAGCCGAAAGCGGAAGAACGGCCGGGCGAGGACCGCAAGGAACGCAAACGCCGCGAGGCCGAGGAACGCCAGGCGCGATCGGGCGAGCGGAAGAAGCGCCAGCAAGCGGTGGAGACACTGGAGAAAGAAATCGCGCGGCTCGAGGCGCGCCAGACGGAACTGACAGCGGAACTTGAGCTGCCCGAGACTTACGCGGATGGCCCGCGTGTGGCCCGCGTGAATCAAGAGCTGAAGATGGTGATGGATCAGTTGCCCGAGCTGACCACCAAGTGGGAAGCTGCGTCGCAAAAGTTGAGCGAGTGGGAAGTGGCGAACGCGCGAGCAGACGCGGGCGGGTAATGGCAATGGGAAAGCTTTCGGCGAGACGCCAAAAGCGGCAGCCGGGACGGCTGCGCCACCTAAAGGAAGATCAACCGCCAGATCGTGTGTGCTTTTTTGAGAAGCCATTCTCCCACCTCTCCACCGAAAACAGCGAGGAACCAATCAATAAAATTCGTTTACTCAAAGAGATCCAAATCCTTAAGTTTGATGGCAATCTCTTTGGTTTTTTCGATAGTTTGAGCTTCCCATCTTTCCTTTTCTTTACACTTCGTGAAGACGTCTTGGATTCTCATGAACTTCTCCCATTTTGAGTATTTCCAAGGACAGCGTCCTTTTTCAGGATGGTCAGTCACCAAGCCTTCGTCGGCGTCCCAATCGAGTTTCACGACCTTCATGTGGTAGATGGGGCTCGAATTCACTCCATCGAAGCTATTGCCCAAAAAGATCATTAAGAATAGTGGATGCCAGTTTTCGACTTGTTCTCGAAGCTGGGCTTCAAGCGCCTCTTGGACTTCCGGCGTCCAACTCTTGCGATATTTAACCTCAACAAGCCAAGTCTGATCGATCTCGTTTGTGGATACGAAAAAATCCGGCAAACCGCGCAATTGTCTTGGTAAATTAAGAGCCAAATACGCTCCATGCGACAAACCACAAGCTCAACCACGCATCGAATACGGATCGATTTGTGAGCTGCGCCCGCACCGTAGGTGCGCCATCTCTGTAGAAATAACGCGATCAAGATTTCCCAGCTCCGTCAGGAGCGGCATCTCCGATGCAAGGCCAGCACCGTTTACGACGAGGGATTTCCCGGTTATGTCGCCCCTGACGGGGCTGAAGATCTTGTGTCAGCGGGCTACAAAGATGTCGCGCCTACGGCGCTCTCCGCGAGAGGCCGCTAGTCTTCGTCCGGGCAGCGCGGGCCTCCGGCTTGCCGCCTGCGGCCTTTCGCCAAAGGCACCGGTTTCGCTTTTCATCGTCAGGTGATTTCCTAAACCACCATTGAACCCGTTCCCGTGCCGGAGTAGCTTGCCACGCATGATTTACGACGCGTCATTGGACGAGTTGTTGCAGAAGGTGTGGGACGGCAAGCGCATCGACGCGATCGAGGCCGCGTGGCTATATCGCTTGCCGCTTGAGGAGTTGGGCGCGCTGGCGGACCGGCGGCGTCAACTGGCCAAGGCGGCGGCGTATGACGGACGGGGAAACGAGGTGGTCACCTACATCGTGGACCGGAACGTCAACTACACGAACGTCTGCAACGTTTATTGCAAGTTCTGCGCGTTTTACCGGGTCGAGAAGGATGATGACGCGTATGTGATCACGCACGAGGAGATGGATCGCAAGATCGAGGAAACCATCGCGCTGGGGGGCACGCAAATCCTGATGCAGGGCGGGCATCACCCGAAGCTCTCGATGCAATGGTATCTCGATTTGCTGTCCCACATCCGCGAGAAGTTCCCGCAAATCAACATCCACGGATTCAGCCCGAGCGAGTTCATCCATTTCCGCGACGTGTTCCAAATGCCGCTGGAGGAGATCATCCAGAAGTTTCGCGCGGCGGGTCTGGGATCAATTCCGGGCGGTGGCGGGGAAATTTTGGTGGACCGCGTGCGGCAGCGCATCGCGCCGCTCAAGGCGATGAGCGATGACTGGTTGAGCGTGATGGACGTGGCGCACAAGCTCGGCCTGGCCTCGACCGCGACGATGATGTTCGGCCACGTCGAGACGGTGGAGGACCGGACCGAGCACCTGGAGCGGATCCGCGCGCAGCAGGACAAGACGGGCGGTTTCACCGCGTTCATCGCGTGGACCTTCCAGGCGGAGAACACCAAGTTGCGCGCCCCAACGGTCGGCGCGGCGGAATATTTGCGCATGCAGGCACTGAGCCGGATTTATTTGGACAACGTTCCGAACATCCAAAGCTCGTGGGTGACGCAAGGGCAGGAGATCGGCCAGATCGCGTTGAAGTACGGCGCGAACGATCTGGGCAGCATCATGATCGAGGAGAATGTGGTGTCGCAGGCGGGCACGACCTTCCGCATGGGGGTGGCCGACATGCAACGGCTGATTCGCGATCTCGGTTACGAGCCGCGTCAACGGGACAATTGGTACAAGTTGCTGAATTAGGGCCTCGTAAAGCCTTAAGCCGTTTGCAAAACAACGGTTACAGGGCCAAAAGATCGTCCTATCGACTCCTTTCGAAATAAAGCGATCTCGTATTTCCGCCGATGAGGCGGGTGGCCTTGCCCCGGCTCCTTCGGATTGAGATTTTGGACGACCTGAGGTATTGGTAAAGCGCGCGTGATATTCAGGGCTGGCGGACGCGCCATTCTTTATGGCGTGACTGCGGGAAAAAAGGCTTACCAATCGGCAGGCGCTATGGACGACGATTCATCTTTTAAGGCAAAATTGCTCGCCGTGGTGGCGGTAATTGCGGTTGCTGTGGGCGCGCAGCTCTGGTGGAACCGCGCGCACTCAACGGCGGAAAAGGGACTGCCGGGAAAGCAAGCCGCTTCCCAGCCTGCCCAAAACAACAGTCCGGCGAAGCAAAGCAACGGTTCAACCAACCGGAACCCGGCCCTATTGCTGGAGGCTGTGAATTTTAAATATACGCCGGCGGACGACACTTGGACGGAGGTCGCGCGGCGAATTGTGGGGGAGGAGGCGAGCATTGCGCTTGTCCGTCCCTCCACCCGCACGTCACTTTCCATCAAGGCATTTCTCGTCGGGCCGAAGACGCTGGACGAGAAAGAACAACTGGTTGAGCTGAATCGCAACAATCATTTGAGCTGGATGCAGCACGCCACGTACAGCCCGCCGCAAAAGCGAAAAGCGGGTAGTTTGGAAGGAGTGCAGCTTGAGTTGACCGGGGCGGAAGAGGGAAAGAGCGCCTTTGCCTTGGCGTGGATTTGCACGACGAACGGGTACCGTTGCGTATTGATCCTGGAGGGGCGGGACGCCGACCCTAAAAAACTTAAAGAAGACTCGGAGCGCGCTTTCGCCGGGCTGGAACTGATTGATCCCGCCCGCAAAGCGACACCCAAAGAGACGGCGACGAAGGAGGCGACTCCGGTTCCCGACGCGGGCCACGAGAGCGACCCGGAGTTGGTGAACTCCTTGAAAATGTTGATTGATCAGGGCCACACGGATTTGGCCGCGACCCAATTGGAGAAGTGTTTGCAGACGAAGGACACGCTGGAGTTGAGGCTGGTGCAGGCGTATCTGCTGCGCCAGCAACAAAAATTTACCGAGGCACTGGCGGTGCTCAAAGAGCAAGAGAAACGTAATT
>CAZMLP010000052.1:0-6995 GCA_964566745.1 uncultured Verrucomicrobiota bacterium
GTTTTGGCGAAGATTGCCAAGACCGGCACAATCATTCCGGCGGCGGTCGAGTTCGTGGACATTGCTGGATTGGTCAAAGGGGCCTCCCAAGGCGAGGGCTTGGGCAACAAGTTTCTCAGCCACATCCGCGAGGTGGATGCCATCGTGCAGGTGGTCCGCTGCTTTGAGGACGCGGACATTCATCACGTCGCCGGCTCGGTGGATCCCGTGCGGGACATCGAGGTGATCACCACCGAACTGGTCTTGATGGATCTGGAGACCGTGAAAAAGCGGCTGGAGCGCGGGCAGAAAGACGCCAAGCGTGGTGACAAGGTGGCGCTGGCCGAGGAGGCGGTGTTGAAGAAGCTGGAGCCGCATCTCAACGAGGGCAAACCGGCCAACACGCTGGATCTCACGCCGGAAGACAAGGCGATCTCGCGCACATTTTTTCTGCTCAGCGACAAGCCGACCATCTTTGCGGCGAACGTGAAGGAGAGCGATCTGGCCAACGCCGAGGCGAACCCGCACGTCGCCAAAGTCCGCGCTTATGCCAAGGCGCATCATGCTTGCGAGACGGTGGTGATCAGCGCGCAAATTGAGAGCGATCTCATTGATTTGAGCGAGGAGGAGGCGAAACAGTTTTTGAAGGAACTGGGCGTGGATGAATCAGGCGTCGGCGCGCTCATCCGGGGCACGTATCATCTGCTCGGCCTGCGCACCTATTTCACCGCTGGTGAGAAAGAGGTGCGCGCCTGGACCATCCACGCGGGCGACACCGCTCCCAAGGCGGCCGGCGTGATCCACAGCGATTTCGAGCGCGGCTTCATCAAGGCGGAGACCGTGGCGTACGATGACTTGGTGAAATGCGGCTCGGTGG
This sequence comes from uncultured Verrucomicrobiota bacterium, assembly GCA_964566745.1. GTDB lineage: Bacteria > Verrucomicrobiota > Verrucomicrobiia > Limisphaerales > CAZMLP01 > CAZMLP01. Next base: position 857 of record CAZMLP010000052.1, read on the forward strand.
CCGCCGCCCGCGAGAAGGGTCTCTACCGGATGGAAGGAAAAGAATACGTCGTGAAGGACGGCGATGTGTTGCTCTTCAAGTTCAACGTGTAAAGCGGTCCTGGTGGGCGACCGGGCTAACGGTCGCCTCCACATCAATCACCTCGCCCGGCCCGTTCGTTTGAGCTGTGGAACGAGAGGGCGGGGTATCGGGCGCCCTCTTCGCCATTTCATTCCGCCGGCCCCACACGACGAAAGCGACACACCCGGTCCACGTCGGCAGCACATCCACGAACGGCACGGCTTCCAACAGGAAAGTCGGCAGAAAGGCCCAGTGGAATCCCAGCAGCCCGGCGACGATTGCGGCGGCTGCCAAGTCCACCACGACATCCGCTGCCTCGGCGGGAATGGCCAGCCAGCCGGTCATCGTCGCGGCTGTCAGGGGCAACTGAATGAAGTCCGCCAACGCCGCGACGGCGAAGGCCAGCGCGACGCGACGCTTGGAAAGGCGAGGCGGTTGTGTCACAAGCCCACTCTAGGCGTAAAAGCACATTCCGACAACCCGCCGGTTTAAAGCGGATTTCCAACTCCCTCAAGGATGAGACGGTCGAGGCTTTTGACCCGATACTCCACAGGCCGCGGTATTTGGAGATGATTGCATGGTGGGGTGCCGGCGTTTTGGTTGAATTTGACACTGGTTCAAAAATGAACCACATTTGGAGCATGCCAGTCCAAGTCATCGACTCCTCTGATGTTAAGGTCAAACGGGCTTTTGCCTCCGCCATTCAAAAAAAAATGGCGCAAGACAATCTGTCCATTTCTGCCTTGGCCATCCGGATGGGGACGGGCCGCACCGCCGTGCGTCGCATACTCGATGCCAAAAACACCGCCATCACATTTCGTTCCATGACCCGTATCGCGCGGGCAGTTGGCTTGGAAATCAAACTCAGTGCCGAGCCCATGTCTCCCCATGATTTGGGAAAACTCGCTCACCGCCTCGCCAAAAGTAAAAACCGAGCCGAAGCTGACAAGTTGTCCAATGAAATAACCAAAGGCTTCTACGGCGGGTGTTGATGCCAAAAATCCAACGCAAGAATGTTCCGCCATCATTGCTCGCGTATCTGCTGAAACGCATTGAGGAGCGGAATATTCGCGCAGATGCGCTTCAATCCCTGGCGGCCTGGCTGGACACTGACCCTGAAGTGCCAGTGGACGACTGGTATAAACGTTTTCCAGAGATGACCGTTTGCGGGAAAGGGACCTTCATCAAGACGTTCCTCACGCCGTTGCAAACCCCTCTTGGCGAAGAGCTCTGAACGGGAGCGGAATCCGTCCGCTTTACGCCATCGCGAGGCCGCGCATGGAGCCAGTGGAGGAGGCAAACTTGTCGGCGTCGAGGCCCATGCGCTGAAGCATGGAGACGAACAGATTGGGCAGGGGATAGTTGCGCTCCGTGTCGAACGCCAAATGCTGGCCGTGCTTGAACCCGCCGCCAGCGAAGAGCGTGGGAAGATTCGTGGTGACGTGCGTGTTGGCGTTGCCGAGATTGGAGCCGTAGAGAATCATCGTGCGATCCAGCAGAGGCTCGCCATCCTCCCGGGCACTCTTCAGCTCGGAGAAGAGGTTCGCCAGCAGCTTCATGTGCCACTCGTCAATGGCCTGCAATTGCGAGAGTTTTGCCTCGGATTTGCCGTGGTGGGAGAGGTTGTGGTAACCGTCGGTGATTTTCACGCCGTCGATGTCAATCGCGGGCGAGTTCACGCTGTCCAGGAGCAAGGTGACGAGACGTGTCGAGTCGGTCTCAAAGGCCAGCCGCGCCATGTCATACATCAGGCGCACCTTTTCCATGTAAGCCTTCGGGTTTTCGGGATCGAGCGGCATCGAGGCGGTGACGACCGGCTTCGGCTTGCTTTCCCATTCCTTGGACATGGCCATGCGCTGCTCCAACTCGCGCACGCTGGTGAAATATTGATCCAAGCGGTCGCGGTCCCGCGCGCCGACATTCCGCTGCAAGGTCCTGGCTTGATCGGCCACCGCGTCGAGGATGCTTTGGCCCAACTCCAAACGCCGGGTCTGGTTCTCCACTTCTTCCTTGGTGCCTTGGAGGAACAGCCGGCGGAAGACATCCGCCGCCTTTTCTTCACAAGGAATCAAGACCCCCGAACTGGTCCACGAAAGACTGCGCTGACCCTGCTGGACATTAACACCGAGCGTGAGGGACTGGAAGCGCGTCAAGTGACCGATGCGCTCCGCCGCGTATTGATCGAGCGAGATGGTGTTGCGGAAGCTGCCCCGGCCCGGATGCGGCGCCGCTGTGAGAAAGCAGTTGTCCGCCGGGTGACCGCCATCCACGTCGGGATGCGACACACCGCTGAACACCGTGAAATCGTTCTTGTGCTCCTTCAACAACTCCAAATAGGGGGAGGGAGCGTAATTCAACCCGCTTTGCCTCGGGAAAAAGTGGTCGGGCAGCAAGCCGAGGTTGTTGCAGATCGCCAGCATGCGGCGCGGCTTGCCTCCGGGCGTGGCGGCAGCTGCGGAAAGGACCTGCGAGGCGGCGAACGCCGGTTGCATCGCGTCCAGCAGCGGGAGGGAGAGCAAAATGCCCGCGCCGCGCAGAAAACTGCGCCGGGAGATCGCGCGTTGCGTGGAGATGTGGACGCTGCTCAAGGTCTTTTGCTGTTTCTAGTTTGATGACAACTCGCGGTCATTTATTCAAGAATAAACGGCTCTGAACCAACTCTTCGACCAGTGTTTTCGTTCCGTAATGACTGGTCCGGCATTTCGCCAAAACCTTCTCGATTTCATACCGATCCGCGAATCCGACGGGCGCGCCCGTGGCATAGGTGATCAGCTGGCGTGCCAGATTGCGGGCGAGTTGATCCTCGTCTGACAGGAGAAGCGTCTTCAACTCCCGCACGTCGCGGAACGGCCGGCCGACGGGCCACTCGCCCGTGCAATCCACCGCCGGCCCGAGGCAGAAATGATAGTAATTGCTGTTGTGGCCAATGCCTTTGACCTTCTCGCCGCTGCCGACGGAGCGGTACCGGTCGCGCCAGGCGCCCATCACATCGAAGCTCTCCAACGCGAAGCCCGCCGGATCGATGTTCCGATGACAGGCCGCGCAAGTCTCCTGGTTCCGGTGCGCGGCCAGTTGCTCGCGAATGGTCGTGGCGCCGCGAATGTCCGGCTCGACCGCCGGCACACTCGCGGGCGGCGGGGGCGGGGGCCTGCCGAGCAGACGGGTCATAATCCATGCGCCGCGCTTGACGGGGGAGGTGCTGGTCCCGTTGGCGGTGACTTTGAGGACGCTCGCCTGCGTCAACAATCCGCCGCGCACGCTGTCCGCCGGAAGCGAAACCGGCCGCAAATCAACGCCGTTGACGCCGGGGATTCCATAATGTGTCGCCAGACGGTCATTCAAGACGGCGAAATCCGAGGCGACGAGGCATTTTGCGCCCAGATTCTTTTGCAGCATTTCGGCGAAATACAATTGCGTCTCGCCAATCATTGATTCCACCAGCAGGTCATCCAATTGGTAATCTGGATACAACTCCTCGTCGGGCGCGGATCCGGCAATCGTTCGCAGATCGAGCCAGTAATCAAGGAAGGCGTCCACGAAACGGCGTGATTTCGCGTCATTCAAAAGGCGATCGGTTTGCTGGCGCAGAACCGGTGGTTTGTGCAAATCACCGCGTTTGGCCACCCGCAGAAGTTCCTCGTCCGGCGCCGAATTCCAGAGGAAATAGGAAAGCCGCTCGGCGAGCGCCAAGTCATCCAACCGGCCCGGCTGCTCCTGGAAATAGAGAAACCCCGGCGAGCTGAGCACTCCCGTGTAACTGGCAATCATCGCGTCGGTGAAGCTCTGGCCTTGCTTAAGCGCATCGCGAAACACGCCCAAAAACAAAGCCGTGTCAGCGTTACGCACTGGACGCCGGTAGGCGCGCTCCATAAAACCCCTCAACAGGCGCTCGGCGTCGCGCTCCGGGCTGGCGGAGGTCACTTCGACGCCGGGAGGGGGACGTCGTCGTCGGCCGCGCCCCTCGGTCGGTTGCGGCGCCTCAGGACGATCTTTCATAGGCAGATCGCCGAAGAGCAGCTTGTGTCCGGCGGGCGGCCATTCGTCCACGATGGGGCCTTGCACCTCCATCCATTGGAAGGCGACGCCGGGCATGCCCTCGGAGGTGGCGAGCGGGTTCTTGTGATCCGGCGGGCGCGAGCGGAACAACCGCGCGGCGTCGGGCCGGATGGTCTCTCCCGCGATCAGCCACACCTCCATCTCGCGCACGGTTGGATCGGCCTCGACATCGAAGCTGCCCAGCTTGCGCAACAGGCGGGGCGGGGTGTCGGCGTAAATTGTCACCGGCTCGGAACGGCGGCCCTTGCTCGCGCTCTTGAAATCGGCCGCCATCCACATGCTGTAGGCGGAGAATTTCAAGCGGTAACGGCCAGAAACGGGCGCGCGAAACCCGCCAAACCGGATCTCCGTCGGCTCGTAGGTGCTAACCACCAGCGCCATCGATTCTTTTTCGCGTTGCCCGGCGGGGCGATCCTCCGGGGCTTTGGGCCGGTCTTGCGCCATCAGGCTGGTCTGCAAATCCAGCCCGACAAGCGGAAAGGTCCGCCGGTTGAGGGGTCCCTCCAGCTTGATTTTCCCGAAGAACTCCCGCTCGTTCCACGTGTAATAGCGGTTGGTGGTGGTGACGGGCCGCGCAGTCTGTTGGGCCATCGCCTGCCGCAAGGCGTATTCCCCGGCCGTAAGATACCGCGCCATCTGCACGTGCGAGACATCCAACGCGTCGCCGATCTTGTTGTATCCATGCGACTCGCGATCCTCCGGCAGGAATGACTTCACCTCCAAGTAGGGCAGGGAGAACAAGTCGCGCAACGTCTCCTCGTACTCGTAACGATTCAGGCGGCGGGAAGTCGCGCGGCCCTCGCGGTCAATTCGCGCCTGGTCCGCCGCCAGGAGCACGGTGGAAATCTGGTTGGTAAAGGCTTTCAATTCCCCCGGCTCGGGACGCGCTTTTTTCTTCGGTGGCATCTCCCCTGTGCTCACGCGGTCGTGAACTGTCACCCAAGCCGCGAAATTCTGCGGGTCGGCGGGGTTTAGGGCCAGCTTGGTCAGGTCCAAACCGCCCTTTTTGGTCTCTGTGTCGTGGCATTCAACACAATGGCGCTCAAAGAACTTGGGCACGATCTCGCCCCGTGCCGCGAGGCAAGGCAAGGCGACGGCACAAAGTAAACCGGCCAAAACGGGCCGCCAAAGGGCGCTAGAAATCGTCATGCGGAGATGGTTTTGGATCATGCCGTTTCAGTTGGACGTTCTCAACGGGGAAAAATATCAAAAGAAACGCTTTATCGCGAAGCCGGAGCCGACGATTTTAAACGAATATTCAGAGTTGGATTGGCATGGATAGCAGCTTGGACTATTGATGAACAAATCTACGAATCAAGATTTGATGATTTGACAATAGAGCCGTATCCGCGCTACGTTGCAACTTAGCTACTTATGAGCACGAAAATCAACCGGGGCGAGCAGTTGCAACAGTGGTTGCGCGAGCGAATCGTTTTCATCGATGGCGCGATGGGGACGATGATCCAGCGCTACAAATTGACCGAGGCTGATTTTCGAGGGAAGCGTTTTGGGGATTGGCAGGGCAAGGACCTCAAGGGCAACAACGACCTGCTCAACATTACCCGTCCGGAGATCATCGAGGAGATCCACCGCCAATACCTCGAGGCGGGGGCGGACATCATCGAGACGAACACCTTCAACGCCCAAGCCATCTCACTGGCGGATTACGGGATGGAAGCGCTGGCGTACGAGCTGGCCAAGGCGGGCGCCGAGCGGGCGCGCCGGGCGGCGGACGCGGTGGAGGCCGCGCAGCCGGGACGGGTTTGCATTGTGGCGGGCGCCATTGGACCGACGACCAAAACCGCGTCGATTTCAACGGATGTCAACAACCCCGCCGCGCGTGGCACGACTTTCGATGAATTGGTTGCCGCGTATGGCGAGCAAGCGCGTGGCTTGCTCGATGGGGGCGCGGACGTGCTGCTAGTGGAGACAATTTTCGACACGCTCAACGCGAAGGCGGCGTTTTTTGCGATCCAGCAATTGTTCGATGACGGGGCGCGCCGCGTGCCGCTCATGGCGTCGG
>CAZMLP010000053.1:0-2355 GCA_964566745.1 uncultured Verrucomicrobiota bacterium
CCGATGGCGATTCAACAATATCGCGCAGAGCCAGGTAAAAAACTGGCAACGTCCGTGATAATTTCTCAGGCCCTGCCACGCCTCGACCAGCGTGTCCTGGGCAAGGTCCTCGGCCACCGCCGGGTTGCCGCAGAGAGTGATGGCCTGCCGCAGCAGCCGCGTCTCGTAAACCCGGCAAATCTCGCCGAAGGCCTGGGCATCGCCCGCGCGAGCGCGCTCGAGAAGATCCCGCGTGTCTGGGAGGGAGGCTTCCACGAAGGTGACGCTCAAGCTGAACACGCTTGAACAGTAGCGTGAAAAACAAGGCTGGGCCAGAACGAGTTCATAAAGGGTCGATAAGGTGGAACAGAAAAACCTGACAGTCCCTTTGGGAACAGTCAGGTGGTGTAAAGTCACTCTTTCATTCGCGAACTGGCTTGCCCGCGTCCTTGCCGTCAACCAGGAAAGCCGGGCCGTCCTTCTCCGTGAAGATCAGCGTCTCGGGAAAACCTCTCCCGTTGTAAGCACCCCTCAGTTGGAAACCGCGATCCACACCGTTCAAAAAGAAGCGTTGAAACTCGAACGGACCATTGCCAAACGGGTCATTCACGGATTTGAGACCGGCTTCGCCATGAAGTTTGTATTCCACCGCCGCGCGGACCATTGCCGCCTTGGACTGGATCATGAAATCCTTCACCCGGCATTTTTCGTAGGCAGGGAAGAAGGCGCCAACCAGAGGGTTGGTGGAGTTCTGAATCTCCGCGCTGAGGGCCTGCATTTGCTCGTCGTATTGCGATTTAGGGAGGGCCAGCACGGCCTCCGCCCGGGTGTAAAGCGGCTCCATCTCGCGAGCCAGCTTTATGAGGCCATCCCCTGTTCCTCCGGAACCAGCCAGGATTTTTTGCCACATCTTCGCGTTGTTGGCAGGATCATCCTCGGCAGCAACGAAAGCATCATGAACCCCCGCAAGGACCGCCGCCTCATTGGCTGGATTCTCCTTCTGCAACTCATGAATCCGCGCCACCAGCCAGTTCACGGTGGCGTCTCTTTCTGTGGCCATGCAGGCGGACACCGGCGTGCGGGCGGGAGCGGCGTCAAAGCCGGCCATGATTTGCTGGAGTGTCTCGGGGGAAAACCGGCCGTAATTCTCCGCCACCACGCTAAGCAGAATGTTCTCGCCGGCGATCTGGACCAGCGCGGCGATGAGCGTATGGTCCTGCGCGGTGTTGCGCGCCAGGGCCATGGCGGCGATCAACTCGTCGCGGGCGTCATTCGGACGGTCGTGTTGCAACGCCCACATCGCGCGCAGCCGGGTGATTTGGATCACCGCCTTGGCCCGCGCCAGGTGCGGCAGCAGCGTGTAAGGCCCTTGGCTCATGTCGATGCCCCAGTCGCACGGCACGACCGATTGGGCGGCCGCGCGAACCAGGCGGAATTGGGCGTCATACCGCCCGAGAAGCTCGCCGGCGCGATCCGGCAGCTTCTGGCCACGCCATTCGTTGGTGAGGAGGTAATCGCGGTCGGCCTGCGCCAGGTCGGGGGCAACCAGGAACGACTGGTAGGCGAACGACGCGGGATTGATGTCCGTACGGGTGGGAACGGCGTTGGCCTTGATCGACGTCAGTCCCGCGACCAGCACCGGGAGTGCAAACTGTTTGAATCTTTTCATTTTCATGATTTTAGGAGGTTAACGATGAACGTGCTGTCAGCATTCGACCGTTGGTAACCGTGACCGGACAAAAGGTTCATTTTTTCTTGGCGAGGCGTCGCCGCGATTTCCAGGGGCCGTTGGAATTGAAACCAAAATCGGGCGCGAAGCGTCTATGGAAGATGAGAATGCCACCAATGACTTTTGGACGGTAAAACAGGGACGTTAAGGGAACCGAGGCCCATGGGCCGCTCCCCCTGCCCATCAGCCGGATTCAAGGTGATTTAAGCCGTGAGAGGGCGTGAAAACCACCCCCCGTGAAACCGCTCTTCATTCAAGATCTCCCTGCCCTCCCTCTCGCGCGCAAACTTCGGCACAAAACTGGAGTTGAATCCGCTCCTCTCCCGCGCAACAGCACCAACGAGGTCGTTTGGCCCGGGACAAATAGGATTGCCTTTACCCTCCTTTTCTGCCACAGTGATTGCAACGAGGTAATTAGTACTCTTGCATCGTTATATAGCTTCGCGTGGCATTGCCCCTGCGAGGCGAGAACGGTAAGAAGACGCATCCACAACAAAAACAAGGAAAGGTTGTACATGCCCCACATCACCGTAAACTACAAGATGTACCTGCCGGCCGGACACCATCGCCAGCCGCGCAACGCCAACGCTGAACTCTCCCTTGCGCCCACATCGGGTGGCGACACACCATTCACACCGCCCTTTTTC
>CAZMLP010000054.1:0-3145 GCA_964566745.1 uncultured Verrucomicrobiota bacterium
CCTTCGGGAAGGCAAATGCGCCGGTTTTACCGGCCAGTGCCGCTTGGATTCCGTTGATTCCGACCGGCTCCGCCATCCGCATTCACCTTCCAAGCCTCTTTCAGCTTCGGCCGTGCCAGGGCTGCGGATGCGACGCAAGTGGTTGTGGTTCAGCGTGGTGGCTAAAAGGACTGGGAAAAGATGGGCGGAGCGAAATGGCAGAAAACCGCAAATTGCGAGTCCTTTGCCGTAATAGGAGGCGCAGGTGGGGACGCGATGAGCGTGCTTGGGATCAAGTACTGTGCAACCCAATCTTGTTTCCCTCGGTGTCGAGGATTAACGCAATAACACCGTTTTCGCCGATGGACATCTTGGGCGTGACGATTTTGCCCCCAGCAGGTTCCACCTTGGCCAGCACCGCATCCACTCCGCCGGGCGCGCTAAGATAGATGGTCACGCCATCGGTGGAAGGTTTGTGCCGGGGGGATTGGACGATTTCCCCACCTGTGCGGAGGGTTTCCAGGGTATCGAACGCGAAGAAGGCATGACGCTCGTCTCCATGCTCCATGGCATGCAGCGAAGCGTTCAGGGCCGTTTGGTAGAATTTGACGGCGCGTTGGAAATCGGTGGCCGGGATCTGAAACCAGTTGATGATTTTCATGGGAGGAGTGTTGGCGTGCCATCCTAACGCCAAGGCGGGGGATGTCGAACAGGAATGGGGCATTGGGCAGAGGAAAGTTATGACGGCGCGGAAAAACGTCATTTGGACCTGATTCCATTGAAACCCGAGGGCACCTCTCGACGCGTCTATAGGAAGAGGGGAATATGCGCCACTGATGTGAAAATATGGGGAAATCAAGGTGGATCAAGCCTGGCAAAGAGGGTTGTTTTGCAACGCGAGAAACGAGGGCCGAGGCCCTGCCGGGCCAGGGTTCGGGAACGCAGGCCATTTAAGCCGGATTAAGCCTTGAGGTCTGTGTAAAGCTCGCTTGGGCTTCTGAACTCAGAAAAATCATAACCTTTTGCTAATCAAAGATTTGTTCGATTTTTTTGGAAATTAGTAGTAATCAATGAAGCCGAAAATGACCTGGACCTTGGCGACGGGCTTGCAGCGAAAGCGCTTTGAAAGGATGCGATCGTTAACGAGCAATCTTCGAGATTTCGGTCCCCGACGCCACGGCGATCGAATATCGTGGGTAGCTGCCCAATCTCGGTCAACCGCTTTACGGGCAAATCCGGTAACCGTAAATAACCCGCAAAACTCGCTGTCACTAACGGGTTTACGAATTCTGGAAAGGCTGCCCGCCGGGCAATAATCCGATTGCTGTTTGGCAGATTTATGATACTAGTATTGGCAGTAGTATGCTTTTACGCCGTCGTTTGGCCTGGGTGGCCATTACGTTGATATGGTCACTTTTGGCTTCGCCCGAGGCCAAGGCGGCGACTGTCCGTGTTTGGGATTTTGGGGCGGGCAATTCAAATTGGTCGTCTCAAAACAATTGGGACCAGAATAGCAATCCCGGCGTTCCCAACAGCAGCACAGAAAGCGCCCAATTTGGAACCGCGAACCCAGGCACGGTGAATCAGAACGTGTCCGGTTTGGTGATTGGGGAAATCGAGTTCACCTCCTCGGCCATTGCCCGCACCATCAGCGGCAGCCAAATCAACCTGACGGCGGCCAATTTTAGCGGCATCGGTTTGCTCAACCGCTCGGCGAACTCGATGACTATCAGCGCGCCGGTTATTCTGGGAGACAACCAGACGTGGCAGACGCTCTCAACCGGCGACATCACCGTGAGCGGGGCGGTCAACCTGAACGGCAAGACCCTTGGCATCGATTCCGCCAGCGGCAGCACCATCGCCCTCAATTCAGTTCTTAGTGGTTCCACCACCCTGACCAAAACCGGCGCGGGGACCATGGTGCTGGGCAATTCGGGAAACACCTTCACGGGCGCGATCAACATCAACGGCGGCATCGTTCAAGTTTCTGGCAATGGCAATTTGGGCAATGCGGCCAATGATATCACATTGAATGGCGGCACTTTGGAGGCCACCGGCAGCTTCACGATGGGCAGCGGCCGGGTGACCACCGCGAGCGGCAGCGGCGGAACCATCATGGTGGATGCCAGTCAGACGCTGACCTTGGGCACGACCGGCCAATTGACCGGATCGGGGGCGCTCACCAAGAGTGGCCCGGGGACTTTGACCATCAGTGCCGCGAACACTGGCTTCTCCGGTGGCCTGATGATCAACAGTGGAACGTTAACTTTTGGCAATAACCAGTCGGCGGGGTCGGGCACTCTGACGATCAACGGCGGGACGATCACCGCGAGCTCCGCGGTGACGATGGCCAACGCCGTGACCGTGGGAGGAAACTTTACGGTGGGGGGCAGCCAGAACCTGACCTTGAACGGGGCCATGAATTTGGGGGCCACCACCCGGACCATCACGGTGGACAACACCGCCACCACCACCTTTGGTGGAAAAATCTCCAGCTCGGGCGGCGGTTTGACCAAGGCGGGAAGCGGCACCCTGGTGCTGAATTCCACTGCGGGAGCGAATGATTTTTCAGGCGCGGTGACAATCAACGGCGGCACGTTGCGTCTGGGCAACAGCGACCAGATTCCAAATTCTGTGGCTCTGGCCATCAACAGCGCGACCTTCGATTTGAATGGCAATGCTGACACCGTGGGGCTGATTCAAATGAGTGGCGGCGCGATCACGACCGGGACGGGCACGCTGACAATGGGGAACAATTTGATGACGCTGGCCAGTTCCAGTTCCTCGACCATTTCGGGCAACCTCGCGCTAGGCTCCGCCACGCGCACGTTTAACGTCGCGGATGGCGCTGCCGCGACGGACTTGGATGTGTCGGCGAAGGTGACCGGCTCGGTTGGATTGCAAAAGGACGGCGCGGGCACAATGCAATTGGGCAACAATGCCAATAGCTATAGCGGCGGGACGATTGTCTATGGCGGCACGCTGATCGCGGGGGGGGCGAACACGTTGGGCACGGGCACCTTGCAAATCAACAGTGGCGAGGTGCAGGCCAATTTTAGCGGCACTTCCTCGGTGTCCGGGATCGCTTTCAACGGAACAGGAACGCTCAACCGGACGGACACAAGCTCGGGCACGACCAAATTCCTTGGCGCGGGTCAGGCCCTTA
>CAZMLP010000055.1:0-2431 GCA_964566745.1 uncultured Verrucomicrobiota bacterium
CTGGTTCGTGCTGCCGTCGGCAATGGCCGGCCAATAAATCCCGGTGGAGGTTCCACGCAACAAATAGAACCGGCCGTCCCTCAACCCCGCCGCGACCAGTTGCGAGTCGTTTGTAAGGGTCAGACTCGCCAACACTTGATCCGGGGCGGCCACGGAGGCGACGCGCAGGTTGAGGTTGTATTGCGTGGTCCATTCGTTCGCGAGCGTGATGAAATAGTCCCCTTGCACGAACACACGGTCCGCGCCCCACGACAATTCCAAGTCCGCCTTCACCACCGGGTGATCGCGATCCGCGGCGTCCACGCTTAACAATTCGCGACCCGAGATGGAGAAAATGTGATCGCCCCGCAAGGTTGCGCGGCGAGGTTGTGTCTCGTGGTCGATGAAGCCGCGCGCCGTCAGCGTGTCACGACCGAGGTCGATCAACTGGATACGCTGGGCGTATCCATTGGTGGAAGTGTTGCCCTGGTAGGGAACGAGCAGAAGCCCCGCCTCTGGCAGAACGCCGAACGCCTTCTCGTCATAATTTGCCTCGGACCAGGAATAATTCTCGCCCAGCCATACTTTGCTCAAGAGCGCGGGCTTCGACAGATTGCTGACGTCGAAGAGCGACACTGTCACGCGATTGGTCTCCACCCCCAACGCGACCAGGCGGTCGCCCAGCGGCTCGATATAGGTGGACCAGCCGGGCACTTGCAACTCGCCATGAATGACCGGGCGGGCAGGGTCAGAGAGATCGACCACCCAAAGCGGATCGGTGCGGAAGAAAGTCACGACATAGACATGGTCCCCATCAAAACGGGAGGCAAAGAGACTCTCACCGCGCGCGATGGTCAGTTCGCCGAGCTTTTGCGGGTGGACGGGATCGACCAGGGAAAACGTTTGCAGCTTGGTCACCGTGCCGCCCAGCCAATTGCGGTTGGTGACGACGAGCGTGGCGTCCCAATAATCGGAGATCGCCGTGAAGACGCCGTCGGTGAGGTCCATCTTGTATTTGTCCTCGACGCGACCCGCGGTGAGAATGGACGAGACCGCGCTCATGGTCCCGTCCGGCGCGGAGATGTCGATCACGCGCACGGCGGACTGGTAGTAATTGTTGGGGCTGGAATTTGCGACGAAGAAAAAGCGGTCCGTGGCGGTGACGATCGCGCCATAACCGCCGGTCCAAATCGTGGACTTCGCCACCGGGTTCGCGGGGTCGGAAAGGTCAAAGGAGGTAATCATCGTGCCCCACTCCCATTGGGTCTGAGGCTGGGAGTCGGGCTTGCCGGGAATGGGCGGAAGCGGGACCTCCCGGTACATTTGCGACGCGACATAGAGGGCCGTTCCCACCAGGCGGCTTTCCAGGATGGACCCCGTGACGGGCAGGGAACCGAGCACGGCAGGCTTCGCGCCCGCCGTGTCGAGCACAATCACCTGGCTCTCGGCGTTGTTGGACCACCAATCACAGCCGTTGTGCGCGAGCAGGACCACCCGTCCACCGGGAAGCAGGTACATTTGCTCGCCAGCGGCGGGAAGCGCATAAAGGCCCCGCACAACCGGGGCGTTCGCATTGCTAATATCAATGACCTGCAGCCCGCGGTAAGTGTTGAAGAAATAAACCGTGTTGCCGTCCACCTTCCAGATATCGGACTCCACGACCGCGCGGCTGGTGGTGGCAGAGGCGCCGGAACCGGCGCGGAGGGTGTCGAGGGTCGCCGAGCCGGGAGCCATTGTTGCGCCGAAGGCGACATCGGCCGAACTGGGAGGACCGGCGAACGCATTCGTCCCTTGATAGAAGTTGGCGGGGAGCGGCTCATCCTGGTCACCCCGGATGCGCAGCACCTCCACGTCAGCCGACATGGCGAGCGTGAACAACACCGGCCCGCCGTCGCCCTTGACGCGCTGGACGGCCACGGGTGTCCATGCCCCGCCGTCCAACCGCGAGCGGCCCTCGAGCGTGACCTTCTTGATGCCCGCCGGCACATCGGCGACGACATTCACGGTTTGCCTGTCCACTTGAATGGACGTGATCGCCGGCTCCTGGACGGCGGCGCTCGCGACGCCGCCACCCAACCCCCAAAGAGCCAGGCACAGGCTCGCAAGCACGATTAGTTTTCGCGTTTTCATTTTTTTCGCGGTTAAATTTTCGACCAGTTCAAAATGCCTCCGGCGCGTCGCCGGGAGACTGCCAGACAGAAATGGGTTGTTCTTCGACGTTTTCAGCCGGGCCGAAGCGCTCCAGAAAAATTTCCTCCAAGCTTGCGGGAAACACATTCACCCGCGCGCCGGGCAACTGGCGCACCGGCTCAAGTTGCGCCTCGTTGGCAATGCTGGCCATGGCGGTGACCACCGGTCCCTCGGCCTGCTGGCGCCAGGCGCCGGGAATCTTAAAATCGCGCGGCGGCGCGGGCCGCTCGAAGATCACCTGCACCCGGCGGGTGGTTTGCAA
>CAZMLP010000056.1:0-9096 GCA_964566745.1 uncultured Verrucomicrobiota bacterium
CCGGGTGGTGAATTGAATGCGCGCCAGCGCGTCACTCCGGGAAAGTTTGGGAAGGGTTTTCGCGAACATGGGGGCGAACCGCACGCTCTCGAGGACACTTTCCTTTGCTTTTGCCAGGGCTTGCTCGGACAGGTCCACCGCAACCGCGTGGATCCCGTGCAACACCAGGTCGGCCACCAGGCCCGCGCCGATGTTGCCGACTCCGATGACTCCGGCCGACTTGACGATCACGCTGGCACCTCTCTCGCTCGTAATTTCATGCTGAAACAAATAAACCGGTCCGGGTCAGGCGCGTCTTCCGGCGCGCAACTTCCTTCTCGCCCCGCGGGCCATGGCCTCGCTCATTGATCCATTTGCATCCGGTTCCGTCGGCTCAAGCTTCTCGCAAAGCAGGCGGACGGTGGGGCACTCGAAAATGCTGACAATCGGCAATTGACGCCGTAGTTCGCGCCGGATGGCTGCCACAATTTGCACCGCTTTGAGCGATGTGCCACCCGCCTCGACAAAATTGTCATCCATTCCCATGCGCGGATTGCCAATGGCCCTTCGCCAAATTCCCAGCATCTTTTCCGGCAACGTGCCGGAGAAATCCTCGCTGGTCGGGGCCGTGTCGCCGCCCGCCAGTCGCCAGCGGCGGGAAGCGATCGCCGCGACCAGGCTTTTGCCCTCGCTCAGCTCCCCGGCGACGCGCTGGAAAATCTCCGAGCGGCCAATCGCCGGCAAATTCACGTTTCGATTTGGCGCCGGACCGCCGGAACCCTCCTCCGCCATTCGCGGGACCGGTTGGCCGGTCGAAAGCGATTCGGGATGGTAACGAAGTTCGGCGAGCTTGGCGGCCGGCATCAGAAAAGAGGCGCCCCCATCGTGCGGGCTTGCCCATTCGGCGCCGACCGACTGGATAAAAACCCAAGCCGGCTGGTTTTTCTCCGTCGGACGAAATTGGAGATTAACCCATGACCGTTCATCCTCCAAAGCCAACCGGGCAAATTGCGAGAGGATCTGGTGTTCCACCCCACGGCCCAAGACACGGCAACTTAACAGGAAAGTGTCCACTTCCCAACGATCCCCGTTGGTTTGGTAGAGGAGCAAACCCACCACGCCATAATCACCAAACCGGTCGTTCACCTTGGCCACGAGGCAACGCCCTCCCTCCTGTTCCAAGAAACGGGCGATTTCGTCCTCGGTGCGGCGGACGGTGGTGAAATTGAACTGGTTGGTTCGCTGGGTTAATTGCGAGACACGGCCGAGCTGGTCGCGCGACGGCTCAAGGAGCGTCACCCGCAACTGGAGGCCGTCGATAAAATCGCTCAGCGTGGCGGACTGCCCGCGATACTCATCCCGCCGGGCATTCTCCAGAACCATGCGCGTTCGCGCGCGATCCTCCTCGGTGGCGGTTGCGCGGTCAAACGCCCAGATGTGCGCCAGGAATCGTGGCAGGCGGGTGAGGTCCTCCGGGATTTGAAGAGCGAGCACTTCAGGGCTATTGGCCCGCACCTCCGCGCATTCCACCGGGTTGTCGTCCAAGAAAAGGACGCTATCCAGTCCCACGTTCAACTCACTCGCGAGGGACCGCAGATTTTCTGATTTGGGAGCCCAATTGATCCTCGCCGCGACAATGTGCTCGCGCCGCAACACCATGCCCGGATTTTGCGCGAACACACTCCAAACATCCGACTCGCTGTTTTTGCTGCAAAGGCAGAGCAGCATGCCTGCGCTCATCTGGCGGACAAGGAAGTTCTGGAACTCGCGATGGGCCGGGTCCACCTTCACCCCCAGCGGGCCCTCCTCGCCACAAGCGCCTTGCCAGAGCGTGTTGTCGCAATCCAGCACCACCATTTTTCTCGGCAAGGATCGCTGGCCGGCCAGAGTTCGGAACAAACTGCTGCCAACCACCGCGAAGCCCTCAGGCGTGTAGGGCAGGTGGCCCTGCTCGTTCGAGTGAGGATCGGGAAACTCGACCTCTGGATAACGCGTTTGAATCGTCCCGGAACGAATCACCTCGATGCGCGGAATTTCATCCAAGAGCGTCGCCAAACGTTCCTCGCAGGCGGCCAATGCTGGTTCAAGGGCTACCCCTCGCGCGCCTTTCATCACGGGCAGGCAGAAACACAGAACAGCAGAACCGGCGTCAGACCGTGAGAACACCTCCAGAGCCTGAACGAGTTGGTCAGCCTTGGCGTTCAAAGTTCCCGCCAACAACTCGTATGCGTCCGGTTCAGGGGGTTCAGGGGTGTCGTTTTCAGGCCGGGTGGCATAGACGTTGAACAATCCCGAGCGTTGAAGGAATTTCTCCTCCACAACGGCGCAGCGAAAGCCCTGCTTCGTCAGAATTTCTTGGACTTCTGTCACCAAGCGTCCGGTGCGGTCATGCACCTCAACGACCACTTGGTCAATCATCGACCAATGGCCGGCCTCGACGCCGCGCAAGATTTCGAGCTCGCACTTTTCGGCATCCACCTTCAGCAAATTCACCCGCGCAAGTCCTTGCTCGCGGATGATGTCCGAAACGGAGACCAACTGGCATTCGAAGGTCCGCTGGTTCAGCCGGTCCTTCATCAGTTCCTCGGCAAACTCCGCCACCGGCTCCTCCCCGTTTCCGAGTTCGCCGCGCACCATGTTCTCGATGACGGCCTTGATGGCTTGGCGGTCGTCTTCCTCATCCGGATGAAAGCCAGAGAACACCGACGATTTTTCGTAAAAGGTCAGCGAGGCGGAACCCCGGCGTTCGGAAACCCCCGCGTTGAAAGGGAAGAGTCCCGGGCCATAGGCTTCGGAGTTGGCCTTCAGTGCCTGGAATGCCACTGGATTCGGCTCAAAGGAGTATATCGAGGCGGCCGGGCAACGGTCCCGAACAAACAATGAGAATAGCCCGATATTGGCGCCAATATCGATCACCACGGCGTTCTCGCTCAACCGGATGCCGTGGCGCAAATAACACCGGTCCTCGAAAATCTCCTGGTACACATACCGGGTTTCGTATGGGTTCAGGTGAGCGATCTCGAGCCCGTTGGGCAGGGTGTGCCGCGACAGATCTCCGAGTGCCGCCCTGATCTGTTCTATGTCCCCATTAAGTGCCGTCGGCCGGCTAGCCGGCGCCCAATCTCCCAAGTTAAGAAGAATCGCGTTAAAGCCGCTCCCATTCTGTCGAAGCTGGCTGCTGGAATTCAGCAGTTCTTGTATTACTTGGTCATAGGGCGCGATGCTGACATCCACCGGCAGGCCCAAGTAATCGCCCCAAAATTCCAGCGAATCTTGGACCGGATCGACCGTGAAATTGGACGCCAAAACGACCTTGATTTTGGCAGGCTTGGCGCCAAGAGCCGCTTTCGGGCGGTCCATATTGGCAAATCGGACGCCTCGCAAGCTCATCAAGGGCGTCCCTGCGTCGTCATAGACAACCAGATCACCCACCCCGCCATCGGCCCTGGCGCCTGCCTCCTCTCGGATTCGGGCATACACCCAAACCTTGTCCGGCAACTCTGTCTGCGGGAGAGCAATCTCCTCGATGCCTTGGAGAATGAACGTCCGGCCACCTTCGAGCCGGAACGATGACATTAATTGGATGATCCCATCGGTCAGAATCGCGTTGAGAACCTCTTCATCGGTTCCGGGGGCATTCCGATGAACGCGCAGCCTTCCCAAAGCCTCCTCGTTGGAGCGCCAAACGTCCGCCAGGCCCTTAAACTGCGGCCCGTATTGATTGCCGTTTTCACGCAACCGCCGGTAAAAATCCGCCTGGCTAAAATGCGCGGCAGTTTGGCGAAATGAATCCGGCGGAAAAGATTCCACGCCCGGTATCCCATGGTTTCCCTCCCGGCATTCGACTTCAATGATTGCGCACGCTGGCGCCTCCCCGGTATCAACGTTTGGCTCCGCCTCCTCCCGGAAAGTGTATTCGATGGCTTCCCCTCCCAATCGCCTGATATAGACTGACAAGCCAATCTTGCGATCGGAAAGTAGAACCGGTTGGAGAAAGGCCGCCTTTTTGACGCGCCGGGCGGGCGGGTCGGACAACTCGCGATGCTTGCGCAAGGCCAACTCGATATAAAACGAGCCGGGTAGCACCATCAAATCATGAAACCCGTGGTCGTTCAGCCAGGGATAAGCGGCCAGGCTCACTTCAAACAAGGCCACAGCCTCGCTCGAAGCTCCCGCTTGAACCGTCATCAAGCCGTACGCCATGAACGTCAACTAATTTGTGAATTCCCGGCACAACATGCCTGTTTGCCTGGAAAAATGTACTGAAATCAATATTTCCAGATGGCCCGCCGGATTGCACACATTGTCATAATACCACATGTCGGCAATTTACGGGCATAAAAAAAGGAGCGGGAAAAATGGCCAACCGCCCGGCACTGCGGATTTCGCGTTAAATTGTGTTTTTTTGCGGTCGGGCGAGGATACTCGCTTAAAGCCTGCCAAGTCATTGTCGAGGAGCTTTGCCGACTCCGCCAACGCGCGAGTTGTGTACTTTACCATCGTGCCAAGCGCCAACTTTGGAGTCGGTGGACTCCCCCTGCTCCTAATGGATTACGCTCTTACTGGTTGACGAGACTACCCTTCCGCTCCCCAAGCGTCAAGGTCGTGCCGAATGATCTTGGGGCGGGATCCGGCAATGATTCTCGTTTTGTATTCGCTGTAACCTGTTGATCCGCGCCATCTTTTGGGTTGCCTGGCTTCTATCGCTCCTCTGCCGTGAATGCGGCCACGACAGGCCGGTGGTCTGAGGCCAAACCCCAGTCTGCGGCGGCCAAGACATAAGTTTCCGCCGCCTGCCATTCGCGTGCCATGCCCGGGCTAAGCAGCAGATAATCGATGCGACTGTAGGTGTCCTCTTTGCCAAAAAAATGTGTCCACGTAATGTCGCGAGGAGAAAAGCGAGGCTTATCGCTATGGTGCCGGTCCCCATTTTGCTCGGCGGGCCGGGTGTCCACCAGCATGTTTCGGCCACGACCGAGAATGGCCCTCGTCGAGGGCGAGTCTTTCGTGTCATTCAAATCGCCTGCCACGATGATGTTCGCCTCGGGGTCACGCGCGAGGCGGGCATCGATCAATGCTCGCAATAACCCCGCCTCCTGCTCGCGAATATCCCGCTCGTCCGCCTCGGTGGCCGTGCGGCGCGATTTGAGATGCGCGGCAAACAGGGTGAATTTGTAACGCGATCCCGCCTGAAAATCGATTTCGGCGAATCCTCGAGTGACACGAAACCGGCGGCCATAGAGCAGGAACACCTCGTTCGTGTGCGGATGGCTCGCCAGGATAGGCAACCGGCTTAACACGGCGATTTGGATGTTCGTGTCCCAACCTGTGACGAGCTCCGCGTGAGGAAAATCGAGTCCTTCGGCCTTCAACGCGGACCGTAATTCGGCCAACGCGGACGAACCGACGACTTCTTGGAGGGCAATCACATCCGGCTTCAGGGCGCGGATAAATTCACGCGCCTTGGCCCGTGCTTCCAGCGGCTTGACCGGCCGGTTGCCAGCCGCCTCGATTGCGTAGTTTTCCAGATTGTAGGTGGCAACGCGAAAGGTCTCGGCAGCGTGGGACGCGCGACTGGTTAGCACCAGCAAGAAGACGCAAAGCCACCGCCCAATAAATTCCAGCATTCGACGATGGTGGGGCGAGGCTCCCCTGAGCCGGTTTTTGTCCCTTCGAATGAGGCTCGGCGCGTCCACGGCTCAATCACCCCGCTTGCCGGTTAGCAAATTCCGCAATTCGGGAGTCTTCGCCCAATCAAGAACGCTCCTGCCCCTGGCATCCTTCACCGACGGTCTCGCCCCGTGATCCAGAAACGCTCGAATGATCTCGCGTTGGGCCGCTTTCGCCTCATCGTTGCCGCTGCCACCGCGACCGGTGTTTTGCACGGCCAAGTGAAACGGAGTCGAGCCTGGCTTGTTTCTAATCGTGGCATCGGCTCCCGCGTCGAGCAGGCATTGAACGGCTGCGGCGCAACGTGTGCGGACGGCGCGGTGGAGTGGAGTCGCGCCATTCTTGTCTTGCGCGTGGGTGTTTGCACCGGCGGCGAGCAGCAAACGAAGTGTCGCCACCTGTCGTTTGGCAGACCAGGACGGATTCCCCGGGGCGCCATCCGCCGCGTAGTGGAGCGGGCGCGCATGGCGATGCTTGCCCATCACCTCGGGATCCGCGCCAGATGCCAGCAAGAGCTTCACCATCTCTGGGCGATGCCCCGCCGCAGCGGCGTGCAACGCGGTGTCACCGGCGTAAATCCAATGCAGGATTCCGTATTCAAGGCTCGCCTTGGCCGCGGTAAGTTTTACCAGTCCAGGGTTTTGCTTGAGCAGTTCCTTCGCGGACGCGACGTCGTTGGCGATGATCGCGGCGAAAAGGGGTTGGAGAGGGTCGGGCATGGAATCTAACGCAACCGTTTCCGAAACGCCGTTTCCGCCTCACCGATATATTTTTTGTATCCGGCGGGATCGATAAACGGATTTGGCTTCTCACCGCGCTCCAGTCGCTCCGCCTTTTCGGCGAGGCTGAAAAAGCCGCCATGCGGTGCGAGAAACACATCGCAGGGCAGGGACTTCAGCTTGCGATAGGTGGCGGCGTAGTCCTCGGCGATGTTCAGGTAAGCCGGGTTGTTCACCAGCGAATCAAGAATAGTGGTGCTGCCGAAGAAAACGACATGACAGGTTTTGCCGTTTTCGACCACCTCCATGGTCCAAGTGGTGCAACCTTTCGTGTGGCCAGGGGTGAGATGGCACATCAAGTGGTTGTCGCCGAGAGAAATCACCTCGTTATCACGCACTAGCCGGTCGGCTTTGGCTGGCGGATAAACAAGACGCGGTGGTGGCAGGTAGTCGTTCTCGCCGCCGCTGGCCAGGAGGGGAGCGTCGGCCTCACTGATGTAAATTTTCGCACCGGTCAGTTCTTTCACACGCGCATGTCCGCCGGTGTGGTCGCCATGCGCGTGACTGCTCAGAAGAATTCGGATGTCCTCGAAGCGAAAGCCGAGTTTCGCCACATTTGTCTGAATGAGAGGAACCGTCTGCTGAAAACCGGTGTCGAGGAGGACATGCCCTTGGGACGAGGTGATGAGATAGGAACTAACACCAGCCGCGCCGACGTAGTAAATGTTCCCGATGATGCGGAACGGTTTTACTGGCGCGTTCCATGCAGCCCAAGTGCCGCTCAAGGGCGGGGCCTTGGCCGGCTCGGCCGCCGCGACCGGCTTTGCCTCGGCGACGGTCGCCAGGCAAACCAGCAGGACGACCAGCCTGGAAAACATACCACCCCGGCGCGACGAGGAAAGCGGAGCGGTTTCCATGAATTCTCCGATTTCCTCGCCGGCCGGGGCGATGCAAATTTGGATTGGGTGTTACTTGAACGCGCGCTTCAGGAAGGCGAGGCCGTCCACGGCGATCTCGTTGCGGGTCGGCTCGATCCGGCGCCAGATGGCGGCGGCGCGCGCGATCACTTTCACATCCGTGGTGAAGGACTCGATCACGACGTCGCCTTTGTAACCGACGGCTTTGAGCGCGGGCACGATCGACTTCCAGTCGATGTGATCCTTGCCGGGCGTGCCGCGATCACTGCCGCAGGCGTGGAAATGGCCCAGTAGCTTGCCGGCTTTGCGAATGGCGGCGGCCTGGTTCTTCTCCTCGATGTTCATGTGGAACGTGTCGAGGTGCAGTTTCACGGCCTTCGAGCCGACGGCCTTGATCAACTTCAAACCCTGGTCGCAGGTGTTGAGGAAATCGGTCTCGAACCGGTTCAGTGGCTCGATGCAAATCTGCACGCCCTTGGCCTCCGCGTATTTGGCCAGTTCCTTGACGTTCTTCACCACGAGGGACCACTCCACTTTCTGTTGCGCGGGCTCGACGGCATCCGCCTTGCCCACCACGCTATAGACCGGGCCGATCAGCGAGGGGCAGCCCAGCACAACCATCTGGTCAATGAGCGCCTTGCAATAGTCCATCGCGGTTTTCTGCTCCTCGGGCGTGCCGCGAAAATCGCGTCCTGGCCCCATGCAGGCGCAGACCGAGCCGCAGGCAAGACCGGCCTTGTCCAGCGCGGCGCGGACCTTCGCCGGATCAATGTGCGAGGGATCCTCGACCGGGATTTCGACCGTGTCGAAGCCCCATTTCTTGAAAGTCTTGAACAGCTTCACGCTGTCCGTGGTGAAAGGGGAGGTGAACAAAAAGGAGTTAATGCCGAATCTCATAGTATGTCGGTGAATGAATGGAAAGAGGCTAATGAAACCCGCGCCACAGTCAAAAGATTTTCCCGTTGCGGGAATTATGCCATGACCCACCGGGAAGTCACGGCTTCCTGGCGTGACCTAAACGTACAAAGCCGCCTGCAAATCCCGCACCAGCACGCTCATGTAGGGGTAGCGCTTGTCCGGATCGCGTTCGAGGCACTTGATGATGATCTGCTCGAGCTTGAAGGGAATCTCCGGATTACGGTCGCGCGGGTTGATGAAGGAAACGCTGCGATCCGCCACTTGCTTGCGCAGCACGTCCGACGCGGAATCGCCCGGGAATGGCTTCTCGAACGTGAGCACCTCGTAGGCGGTCACGCCATACGCGAAAATATCGACCCGCCGGTCGAACGGCTGGCGCAATAATTGTTCCGGCGCCATGTAGGCCGGGGTGCCGGGGTTGCCGGAGCTCTTTTCCGGTTTGTCGGGAATGGGCCGGGAAAGGTCGAAATCCACCAGTTTGATGTTCCCGTTGGGGGTTAGCACCACATTCTCGGGCTTAAAGTCCAAATGCATGAAGCCCGCGTCATGGACGTGCTCCAGCGCGAGGGCCATGTCGATCAGGATGTTCCCGACGTTCTCCGCCAAGCTCGGATCGTTGCGGGAAATCATCAGTTTCAGGTTCGCTCCCTCGACATACTCCATCGCCATGTAGGGAACTCCACCGATCTTGCCGTGCTCAATATAACCGGCGATCAACGGGCTTGGCGGAATCCTCGCCAGCACCTCGCAACCGCTGAAAAAGCGCTGTTTGGCGGCAAACTCGAAAGTCCCGGATTCCAGCGATATGCGCAAGGCGACGTGTTGCCCTTTCTGGCTGGTCGCAAGCCAGATTTCCGCCATGCCACCGCGATTGATCGGCTCAATGAGGTTGT
>CAZMLP010000057.1:0-4196 GCA_964566745.1 uncultured Verrucomicrobiota bacterium
AGGTCCAGCAGGTGAGAAGTGTGACGGGATGAATGCTACTTTTACGCATAGTTTGGTTTGGGAAATGACGCGCGGAAATTGCCGCTTAAAAGCCCTGACATCCGCGCCGCATTTGAACATGGCTTTGGGCCTCGCAGACCGCCACGAGTTCGGGGAGGTGGCTCGGAAATGGGGCGGAGGAAACCCGCGCCTTTGGGCAGGCAGATGAAAACAATGCTGAAACGCAAGCGGCCACCGCTTCCAGACGGCGCCTTTTTGACAAATATCATGAGCTTTGGTTTTCCGGCGTTGGTTGACGGGCGCACCGTACGACCTGGCGCAAAAGGACGTCAAGACGCCAAGTTGACCGTCGCCATCGAATTTACCGGGGCGACACTTTCATGGTGGTTCGAGCCGGCTGGCAAACAATGTGAGAAAACGATACGAGACCCGACAAATGAAACGACGCGGTCTTTCTTAAGGCATCGATTTCCCCGCCATCAAAAACAGTGAGCAAACTATTTTCCGGGAAGATTACTCAGAAGACCAGTAAAACAAACGTTCAAGTATTCATTGCCTTGCTTTGCTGAACCCACCCTCGCTCTACTTCGTAAAATCATGTCTATGAAACGTATCGGTTGCGCCGGATTGATGATGATTGCCACAAGCCTTGCAGCGGCGGCCGCGCCACCATCCCTCGCCGAGCGCCTCGGGTATAAGCCGACTGACCGGGTGCTCATCATTAATGGCGACGATGCCGGGATGTGCCACGCCGCCAATGAGGGGACGATTGACGCGCTGGAACACGGCTTGATGACCTCGGCGACGATCATGGTGCCGTGCCCGTGGTTCAGCGAGATCGCCGAGTACGCGCGCAAGCATCCCGAAAAGGATTTTGGCATTCACCTCTGCCACACCTCGGAGTGGAAGTATTACCGCTGGGGACCGGTCGCGCCGCGCAACGAGGTGCCGAGCCTAATCGATCAGGATGGCTATTTTTGGCACGAGGTGCCGGACGTGTATGAGCATGGAAAGCCAGCCGAGGCGTTGATCGAGGGGCGCGCGCAAATCAAGCGGGCGCTCGCAGCGGGCGTCGATGTCACGCACATCGACTCGCACATGGGCACACTCCAGTTACGACCGGATTTCATCGAGGTTTATCTGCAACTGGCCACGGAGTTTGATTTGCCCGCGCGCATGGGCTCGCGCGAGTCCGCCCGCAAGATGGGTCTCGAAACCTGGCTCGACCGGTTCACGGCCAAGGGAATTGTTTTCACCGATCACTTCATTTACGAGGAGCTGAAGGACGAGAAGGACGACGTGAAGGGCTTCTGGGCAAATATCTTGCGCAACCTCACGCCCGGCGTGACGGAACTCTATATCCACGCGGCGAAACCAACGGTGGAATTGCAGAATATCACCGGAAGCTGGCGGACGCGTGGCGCGGAATACGAGACGTTCACAAACGATCCCGAAATCCGCAAAATCATCACAGACGAAAAGATCATCTTGGTCGGTTACCGGGCTTTGCGGGAGTTGCAGCGCGGGGCTCGCAAGCCGACTGTGCCCTGAAAGACACGGCAAAATCGTCTTTGTCCCGCAAAAACATGCAAAAAATTCACAAAAAATCGGATTCTTCGATTGCTCTTCGGCAGTGATTTTGCTGTTTTTTCACCTCGCAAAGCCTTTTGGGAATAGATGTTTCTCCGGGGCCTCGAATCGACAACTGACTGACAGAAGATGTATCCGACCAAATTGCAACCAAAAGGCCTCGCGAAGGGGTATTCCGCGAAGAACGTCAAGGTGCCGGTGAATTTTTTCCACCTCGCGCCGGACGCGCAATCCGTTTGCGTGATTGGTGACTTTAACAACTGGCAGCCGGACGTGAACCCCATGACCCGCCAGCCGGATGGCTCGTGGCGCGTGCAATTGATGCTCAATCACGGCCACCACATGTATCAATTTCTGGTGGACGGCGCCCCGATGCTTGATCCGCGCGCCCAAGGTGTGACGCGCAACATCCGCAACGAGCGCTCGTCGCTGATCGCGGTCAGTTGACCCCCGCGTCGGGCCGCTTGTTCTTGGCCCGTTGCTCGGCAAAGAAGCTTTGCAGCAACTGGCGGCACTCGGCTTCGCGCACGCCGCTGGTGATTTCGGCGCGATGGTTCAGGCCGGGAAATTGCAGCAAGTTAAGCGCGCCGCCCGCCGCGCCGCCCTTCGGATCACCCGCGCCAAACACGACTCGCGCCAGCCGCGCATGCACGATGGCGCCGGCGCACATCGGGCACGGTTCCTTGGTCACGTAGAGTGTGCATTCGTTTAACCGCCAGTCACCGACCGCCTCCTCCGCCTGCGTCACCGCCAGCATCTCCGCGTGCGCGGTCGCGTCCTTCAGCAGCTCCACCTGGTTGAACGCCCGCGCGATGATCCGTCCGTCACGGGTCACCACGGCGCCAATGGGCACCTCCTCGGCCTCGTAAGCGCGCAACGCCTGGCGCAGCGCCTCGCCCATGAAGTAATGGTCGCTCTGCAAGTCAATGATCGGTTCTTCCATGGCGTGGGTCAGGCGGGGGCGCGGGTTGCGGGGCAAGGGGAGGATTGCTCCAGCGTCCAATCATTACGACCGTCCGTATGGCAATGACAATGCGCGGCGAAGAAGCCGCCGCGATGCCTCCAGAAGAGCGGCCAGATTTGCTCGCGATCCGTCTGGGGCAAGTTCAGTTGGCTCAGCGCGGATGGCGGGAAAAATTCAAAACGTCCCTCGCGCATCGGCGGCGGAAGCGCGGTTAATTTGCGTTTCACCTCGAATAGAAACATTAGCCAGTGGGCCTGCCCGGCGTAACCGTGCTCGCTCACCAGGCCGGTAAGATGTAAGTTGTCCACGCCCAGCGCGATTCCCATTTCCTCGCGCGCCTCGCGGCAGGCGCAGGCAAACGGGGACTCGCCGGTGTCAGTCTTGAGCTTCCCGCCGCAGGGGCTCCACATCCCGAGGTTGGGCTCCTGATGGCGCTCCAGCAAAAGCACCTCGTCCCGCGCGTTGAAGCAGTAGAGCAAGGTCGCGATTTTGTAGGGCAGCGCCACGCGGCGAGTGAAACAACTCCGTGAGGACACGGCGAGGATTTTGAAGAGGCCTTTCGCCGGGAACGGCCGGACAAATGGCGTCCGACCTTCATTTTGGATGGATTCCAGAACGGATTGAGCCATGCTGGACTCCATGTTGAAACGCACACCGTTGTTTGCCGCGCACCAGAAGGCTGGCGCGAAATTGATCGAGTTCGGCGGCTGGGAGATGCCGGTGCAATACTCGAGCATTGTCGATGAGCATTTGTGCGTGCGTCGCGCCGCCGGAATTTTTGACATCTCGCACATGGGCGAGGTGCTGGTGGATGGAACGGCCGCCGAGGAGTTCCTGAATGCGACCCTCACCAACGACATTCGCAAGCTCGCGCCGGGCCAGGGCCAATACACGCTGATGTGCAACGAGCGCGGCGGTGTGGTGGATGATCTCTATGCCTACCGCCTCGGCACGACGTCGTATTTGCTGATTATCAATGCCTCGCGCATCGATGAGGATATGGCGTGGCTGAACCAGCGGCACGCCGCGTTTGCGCGTCGCAACGAGGTGACGCTCGATAACGCGTCCGAGCGCATGGGCGCCGTGGCCATTCAGGGGCCGCGCGTCACGAGCTTCATTGACGCGGTGTTTGCCGGCCCCGCGACCGGAGGCACGATGGTGGATCGCCCGACCGATTTGAAAAAGAACCAGATCGCGCAATTCACCTGCGGCGGACAGCCGGTCTGGCTGGGCCGGACTGGTTACACTGGCGAGGACGGTTTCGAGGCCATCGCCCCGGCGGAGCGGATCGAGGAGATTTGGGACCGGACCCGCGCCGCGGGCCATGTCGGCTGCTTGCAACCGTGCGGACTGGGCGCGCGGGACACCTTGCGCACCGAGTATTGCTTCCCGCTTTACGGACATGAACTGGACGAGAACACCACGCCGATCGAGGCGGGAGTGGGTTTCTTCGTCGCACTCGACAAGGGCGACTTCTGCGGGCGCGAGGTTTTGGCGCGGCAGAAGGCGGAGGGCGTGACCAAGAAATGCGTCGCCTTCAAAATGATCGAGAAATGCGCGCCGCCACGCCCGCATTATCCGATCTGGGTGAACGGCGAAAAAGTCGGCGAGGTCGTGAGCGGCACGCAGAGCCCGTCCATGA
>CAZMLP010000058.1:0-3607 GCA_964566745.1 uncultured Verrucomicrobiota bacterium
GAGAACAGCCGGTTGACCTTCGAGGCGATCTGGTTGAGCGGCAGCACCGCGGCGCAGATGCCGGCATTCGCCGCCGCGCCCGGCATGCCCCACACCACGCTGCTGGCCTCGTCCTGCGCCAGCACCTGGCCCCGCTGGGAGCGGATCAACTCCGCCCCCCGGAGCCCGTCCTGGCCCATGCCCGTCATCACCACTCCCAAGGTTGCCCCGCCGCTAACATTGACCACGCTGCGGAAGAGCACGTCCACCGCCGGGCGGCAGGAGTTCTCGGGTGGCCCGTCGTGAAGATGAATCACCATCTTGGTCCCGGCCCGGCGAATTTCCATGTGATGGCCGCCGGGCGCCAAATATGCGTGGCCACGTTCCAAAATCTGGCCCTCCACTCCCTCATGGCAGGGGATTGGCGAGTGAGCTGACAGGCGTTCCGCCAGCATGGCCGTGAACAAGGGGGGCATGTGCTGGACGATCACAACAGGGACCGGCAGTCCGCCAGGGAGGTGGCGAAACACCTCCGCCAGCGCGTTGGGGCCGCCTGTGGAGGTGCCAATGCAGACCATTTCGACCGGTCCCGTCCGGGGCCCCAGAGGAGGCAACGGGATGATTCCATCCCCGGCCGGTCTCCCGGAGGGCGGCGCGAAAGGCGGGGAACAAAGATGCCGGCAATGGGCCTTCACCTTTGGAATCAGCTCGTTTCGCAGCCGTTCCATCCCCTCGGCGAGTCCTCCCACATTGGCAGGCTTCGTCACGTAGTCGTTCGCCCCGAGGGAAAGGGCCTCCAATGTCGCCACCGCTCCCTTTTGAGTGAGGGTGCTGAACATGATCACCGGGAGCTTGGGGTAAAGCTTGCGCAGCTCCCGCAGTGTGGCCAGTCCGTCCAGCTCCGGCATTTCAATGTCCATCGTCACGAGGTCCGGATTGAGTTGCGGAATCTTTTGCAACGCGATCTTTCCGTTCGGGGCGGCGCCCACCACCTCGAGCTCCGGGTCCTGGCGCAAGGTTTCCGTGATCAACTTTCGCACCACCACCGCGTCGTCCACCACTAATACTCGGATTTTTGGCATGGAATCCCGCGGTTAGTCCAACAGTCCGAGAATCTGCAATTTGTCCGCCAGCATCTCGCCGGTGACCGGTTTCATGAGAAAGTCATCGGCCCCGGCTTGCAGCGCCTCGGAAACCCGCTCCATGGAGTTGAGCGTGGTGACCATCAGCAAGCGCACCCCGGCAAAATCCCGGTTCCGGCGCACTGCCGTCACGAATTCCAGCCCGTTCATCCGGGGCATTTCCCAATCCACCAAGGCGACGTCAAACGGCTCGCGCGGGTCGTTCTGAATGAGGGTGGCCAGGCCTTCCCGGCCATCGCATGCCTGGGTGGTTCGGAAAGACATTCCCTCCGCCAAGGCCACCAGGAAGTTTCGGATCGCCTTCGAGTCATCCACAATTAACATTTTCATAATTCAAAGTCGGGAGAGTCCGGCCTGCCGCGCAACGTCCATTTCCGGATCGCGTTGACCAGGGCCTTTGGTACCAGGGGTTTTTCGATGAAATCGTCCATGCCGGCGGCGGCACATTTGTCCCGGTTGCCTTGCTCCACACTGGCGGTGGTGGCCACAATCGGCACCCGGCGTTTGCCTGCCTCCGCGCGGCGGATCTCGCGGGTGGCCTCCAGCCCGTCCATGTCGGGCATGCGACAATCCATGAAAATAATGTCGAACGGCTGATTTAGGGCCAGTGCCACCGCGCTCGTGCCGTTTCCGGCCACCTCGGTTTCGCATTGCAGCGATCCCAGCACGCGCAAGGCGAGTTTGAGATTGACCGGATCATCCTCGGCAACCAGCACCCGCGGCCTCGTCGGGCTTTGCGGGGGCACGCTTCCCGTCCGGTCTTCCTCCCCCCGCAGTCCGTTGGGTGCGGCGGGCTCTTCCGGGGAGGTTTTCAACTGCTCGAACGCGGGCAGGGTGAACCAAAAGGTGGATCCCTTGCCAGGCTCGCTTGCCACGCCGACTTCCCCGCCCATCATCTCCACCAAACGGCGGGAAATCGCCAGGCCGAGGCCTGTGCCGCCATAACGCCGGGTGGTGGACGAGTCGGCCTGGGAAAAAAGTTGGAACAGATCCGCTTGCTTTTCCGCGGTAATGCCAATTCCCGTGTCCCTCACTTCGCAGCGAGCCCGGTCGGGCCGGCCGGCGACCGCCGCCAAAATCACGGTGATTCCGCCCCACTGGGTGAACTTGATGGCGTTGCCCACCAGGTTTACCAGCACTTGGCGCACCCGCTCCGGGTCACCGAGAAGCAGCCTCGGAGCCGACGGATCGCAATGAAGATTGACCGGAAGGTTCTTTTGACCGGCCTGCACGGAAAGCAACGCGATGGTCTCCTGGGCAACCCTTGCCAGGTCAAACGGCACTTTTTCGATCTCCAGTTTGCCCGCCTCAATTTTGGAAAAATCCAGGATGTCGTTGATTATTTGAAGCAGGTTCCGGCCGGACGAGTTGATGATCTCGACAAAGCTGCTTTGCTCCTCGGACAACGCTGTCTCCTGTAGCAAATGAGCAAATCCCAGAACGCCGTTCAACGGCGTCCGAATCTCATGGCTCATCATCGCCAGAAACTCGCTCTTGGCCTTGCTGGCGGATTCAGCCGCCTGTTTGGCGCGCACCAAGTCCTCGGCGGCGCGTTTGCGGTCGGTGATATCCCGCTGGATCGAGACAAAATGGGTGATGTCTCCTTGCTGGTTGCGGATGGGCGCCAGTTGCCACTCCAAAGTGAAAGTGGTTCCATCCTTCCGTTGGTGGACAGCCTCCCCGTCCATGGCATGCCCGGCTTTGATGTCCCGCCGCAAGCGGCGCAGGGTGGAGCGATCCAGCGTTGGGCCAAGGCAAATCGGTGGTGTTTTCCCCACCACTTCCTCGGCTGCATAACCCGTCATCCGGGTGTAGGCCGAGTTGACAAACGTGACCTTCGGCCCCGGAAACTCCAGGTCAGCGCTGGCGATTACGACCGCCTCCCGGGATTGTTCCACCGCCGACCCCAGCAAACGGAGGGATTCGTCCGTCTGTTTGCGATCCGTGATGTCAATGTGGCATCCCATCATGCGGACGGGAGAACCGTGCTCGTCAAAGGTGAGCGTTCCGCGCGAAAGGATCCAGCGCCAGGAGCCATTCCGGTGTCGCAAACGAAACTCCACCTGATAATCAGACCGCTCCCCCGAAATATAGTCTCGCACCGCAGTCAGCGTCGCCTCCCGATCCTCTGCATGGAGGCGGCTCTTCCATTCTTCGACCCGGTTAGGCAGTTCTTGATCCGCGTATCCCAAGTGCTGCTTCCACTCCGGCGAGAAAAAAACCTCTTGCGTGACGAGATTCCAATCCCAGAGCCCCACGCTCGATGATTTCACCAGCAACTGGGTGCGCGCCTCGCTCTCGCGAAGAGAATTCTCGACCGCCCGTCGTTCCGCGAGGTTGTCTCGCAGTTGCTTGAGGCTGTCCCGCAATGCGATTTGCGAGACGGTCTGGCGCGCCAGGGCCCGCAACGCCGCCGCTTGAGCCGGCGTGAGCCGGCGGGGCTGCCGGTCAATAACGCACAGCATTCCCAGCGCCTGCCCCTCGGG
>CAZMLP010000059.1:0-6244 GCA_964566745.1 uncultured Verrucomicrobiota bacterium
GCGTCCGGGTGCGAAATGATGGCGAACGTGCGCCGTTTTTGGATCTCGGTTGCGATGTCCACAAGGGCGCGGAAGCTAGCACACCGGCGCGCCGGGGCAACTCTGGAATGGGCAAAAACACGGTCAAGAACCCGGTGAAAAACCCTTCACCTAATCGTCACTTGGCCGGTTTCTCGCAAGAATTGACCAAGTTCTCGCGATTTGGTATGAAAAACGGCGATGATTGTCGCCGAGTCTTACACGGTGGGCTACCAACGCGAGGCGGTTGATTTCGTTGGTCGTCGCCGGGCGAGCACTCACGCGGCGTTTTTGCTTCCCCATCTGAAGCCCGGCATGCGCCTCCTGGATTGCGGTTGCGGCCCGGGCACGATCACCGTCGATCTGGCCCGCATGGTGGCGCCCGCCGCGGTGGTGGGAGTGGATCGCGAGGCGTCCCAGGTGGAAATGGCGGCGGAGCGCGCGCACGCCCACGGGGCCATCAATACCCATTTCAAGACCGCCTCCATTTACGATCTGCCGTTTGGGGAGAACGAGTTTGACGTGGTCTTTGCCCACGCGTTGTTCGAGCACTTGAAGGAGCCGGCCAAGGCGTTGCGCGAGGCGTGGCGGGTCTTGAGGCCGGGCGGATTGCTCGCGTTGCGCAGCCCGGATTGGGGCGGGTTCTTGCTTTCGCCGGAGCGCGCGGATGTGCGCTCGGCGCTCGAATATTTCAAGGCGATGCAATTGTATCACGGCGGCGATGTGTTCGTCGGGCGCAAGATGAAGGGCCTCTTGTCCCACGCCGGTTTCAAAAACATTGCCACCACTGCCTCGTATGAGACTTGCGAGCCGCTGGCCTACTTTACCGACTTCCTCGCGGCGCGGATCGAAACGTCGCTCACGCGCGATCACGCGGTGGCACGGGGTTGGTCCACCGAGGAGCGCGTGCAACAGATGATCTCCGGTTTGCGGCAGTTCGGGAAGGAGCCGACCGCGTTTTTCGCGCTCTCCTGGTGCGAGGTGATCGGGGTGAGGTAGGCGAAGGCGCGAGCAGGCCAGTCTAACCATTTTTAGACCGGCTTGACGGTGAGGACGGCCGAGATTAGCGTGTTTGCCATGGCGGCCGCAATAACGGATGTAGAGGCTCTTGAGGAATTGGTCCAGCCCGCGAAAATCGCCGCACAGGGATTTCGCGCGCCGAAACAAGTGCGGGTGGTTTCCTCGAACGACCACAGCGGAGACGAGGCATATTACGTTTATCTCATTTTCCCGGACGAGACGACCGATACCGCACTCGGGTGGAACAAAGTGAAGACCATGGCGCGTTGGGTGCAGGAAGAGATTTGGGCAGCCAACAAATGGCAGCGATGGCCATACATCCAGATCAAACGAGAGTCTGAGTTGCCGGATAATTTATCCTGATGCTTCGCCTGAGCCACGATTTGTTGGGCCAGGCCAGATTTTTGGCTTCGCAGGATCAGCGCCGCCCAAAGGAGGCCAATCTTCGTCGCGCAATTTCGGCAGCGTACTATGCCTTGTTTCATTATCTGATCGAAGAAACGACCTCTCTGACGATTGGCACGGCAAACAACTTGGATAATCTGCGGCAATTCGCCGGGCGTTCCTTCGCGCATCGAAAGATGAAGGAGGCCTGCCGGGAGTTTAACAAACCAGTTCCAAAACAGATTCTGGCTCCGTTCTGGGCATCGTTGGGAGTGCCGAATAACGCGGATGTAAAAACTATTGCCACCAATTTCATTGGCCTTCAAGAACAACGGCATGCTGCAGACTACGATCTCTCACAACGTTTCACTCGCAATGACGCTGGCGCGGCCGTTATTCGGGCAAGAGAGGCGATGAACGCGTGGACCAGATTGAAGATCAGCCATCAGGAGTTAGCCACGTTATTCGCTCTATCCTTAATGCTTTGGTCTGGATTGGGCGACCGTCAATAGGCGTCGCTTTTTTGCCCAAACCAAAGTTGACTTGCCCGGAGGCATCCATTAGTACCGCTTAAAAATCTACAGGAGCATTCGCCATGGCCGCCAAATCGCCCGAGAAAACACCGGAAAAGTCGTCTGAAAAAAACGCCGCGACCGACAGCAAGGCCGCCGAAAACGCCAAGCAGGCCGCCGCCCGCTCGCGTGACTTGGAGGCGGCCATCAGCACCATTACCAAAACCTTCGGCGACGGCAGCATCATGCGCCTGGGCGACGCCCGGGCGCAACGGACCATAGAGGTCATCCCCACGGGCGCGCTGGCGCTGGACTTGGCACTGGGTGTGGGCGGTTTGCCGCGAGGTCGCGTGATCGAGATTTTCGGCCCGGAATCCTCCGGCAAAACGACGCTGATGTTGCATGTGATCGCCAACGCCCAGAAAGGCGGCGGATTGGCGGCGTTCATTGATGCCGAGCACGCGCTGGACCCCGCGTACGCGAAGAAGCTCGGGGTGAACCTGGACGACCTGCTCGTTTCCCAGCCAGACAGTGGCGAGGAGGCCCTGACCATTTGCGAGACGCTCGCCCGCTCGAACGCGCTCGATGTGATTGTGGTGGACTCCGTGGCCGCGCTGGTGCCGAAATCCGAGCTGGAAGGCGAGATGGGCATGGCCACGATGGGCATGCAGGCACGCCTCATGAGCCAGGCGTTGCGCAAGCTCACCGCCATTCTGAACAAGGCCAAAACCACCTGCATTTTCACGAACCAGATGCGTGAGAAGGTCGGCGTGATGTTCGGCAACCCAGAGACCACCCCCGGCGGCAAGGCGCTGAAATTCTACGCGAGTGTGCGCCTTGACATCCGCCGCAAGGACACGCTCAAAGACGCCACGGGCGCGGCCACCGGTAACCATGTGAAGGTGAAGGTGGTGAAGAACAAGGTGGCGCCGCCGTTCGTCGAGGCGGAGTTTGACATCATATTTAACCACGGCATCAACAAAGAGGGCAGCATTCTTGACGTGGGCATTGAGAACGGCGTGGTAGAGAAGAAGGGCGCATGGCTCCAGTTCGCGGGCGAGTTGATCGGCCAAGGCAAGGATGCCGCGCAAAAGGCGCTGGTGGACAAGCCCGAGCTGGCCAAGAAGATCGTCGATGCGATCATGGCCAAACGCAACCCACCCGCCGCAACGGCGGTGGCGGCGTAAGGCGAGTCCGGCAGAACAAGCCACAGAAGGGAATGCCGTGCGAGGCGCGGATTCCCAATAAGATCGCGACCAAGACTTTGAACGCCAGCAAAACCGCGCGAAGGGTCAGGCTTTTGCCCGTTCTAAGACGGCTCCAATCCAGCATCACCTAACAAAGCCGCTGGGCCATTCAGGAGGGAGCTTGGGGGTTTGGAAGTTTTCGGTAGCGCTTGCAATTGTTCCACTAGCGCCGCATTTAATTCCTTGCGATAAGCATCGAACGCAGCGCGGCCTGATCGGGTCAGGCGCAGCAACGTCTGCGGCACCTTGCCACGATAGGTCTTTTCGATTTCCACATAGCCGGCTTCCTCCAGCTTGGCGAGATGACTGGACAAGTTCCCTTTGTTCAGTTCTGTCTCGCGAATGAGGTAACGGAAATCACATTCATCCACTGCTGCGAGCAACGCGACAATCATCATTCGCCCCGGTTCATGAATCATCCGGTCGAGCCTCGCAATGGCGCGCAGTTGCTGGTTCATGGGGCCTCCGTGACGGCAGACGGGTTGCGTCGAATGAATAAAGTGAGCGTCGCCGCGCCAGAGAGAAACCACATGAAGCCAATCGACAGCATCACCGGCGGGAACTGTTCTAAAAACGGGAGCGACTCCGTCGTGGCGGCAGGATGAGGAATTACAGGAGCAATGATGATTGGCCCGATCAACATGACTGCCAGCATCAGCCATTTCCACCGATGTTGCTTGATCGTGCCGCCATTGCCCATCAGATAAAGAATTGCATTCGTCGCCACAAGGAAACCCAACATCCCCCATTGAGGCCAGTCGACCTCCGCCCGGCGCATCGCCAACTTGCTCAAATACATCAAGCCAAAGACGACACCGATTACCATGATCGGAATCCCAACCAACATCAGTAGCAACGTGAACTTGACCGTGCGCAGAATCTGTTTGCCGGCGACGGTTTGCCCAAGTCCCTGGCCAAGAAGAGCCGCGCCGTGGGTCGGAGGCAGGGGGTGCTTTTTGATGGTTTTGCGCCCCAGGTATACCGCCAGAGCAGCGCAAACAAAGAGTCTAATGCCGTGCCAAATGATGCCTTGCCAAGCGCCATGCGCGGCAGGCCGGCTGATGGCTTCACGGATTTCTGACACCAATAGCAATGGCGCAACAAGGCTGTAACCAAGCGCAACACCAAAACCCATGAGCATGACCAACTGAATGAGCTTCATGTCGTTTGGATTGGCGACGTACCCCGTGCGCGGCCAGGTAATAAATTCTTTGACCATTCTTGGAATTGCATAGGGAGCAAAACCTCCACAAATGAGCGGCAGGTAACCGATCCAGACAGTCCACCAAGAAACCCAAATCGATTTTGGCAAGATGGCGTTGATATAAGGAACCAAGCTGAAGCAGAGCATTGCCGTTCCCCAGCCAAGCTCAAAGCTCCCGTCCAGATTCACATTCTTTGCAGGCCGTTGCATTTGGGCCTGGAGCTTGGCGAGGTCGAGGCCCTCGGGAGGCATTGATAAGTTTTCAAAGCCGTCGTTCATGTCATACAAGTTTGCAGTGCAAACCTGTTTGTGTCAATTTCCAATTGAATACCCCCGCAGAGTTCTTGCAGCCCACATAAATTCCTCAGCCGGGAAGCGGAACGGTTTCACCGGCGCCTCAAATCCGGAAACTGATGGGGTGATCAGGGCGTGGGCTTTTCAAAGGACAAGCGGCGGGGAGAAGCTACCATGGATTTCACGCAGGTCGCGGTGGGACACAAGAAGATAGCCGCTTGGAAACGGGCTTGCGAGCGCACCCACCCGTATCCGAGCCAAAATCTGCCCGGCAGCCTGTGAGACTGCCGGGCCACTTTGGATCGTTGTCTCCGCCCGGCGGGCGCTTGCGCGCTCACCGGACAGAGACTCAGGGGGCTCTGGTATCTTCTTAAATTAGCAATAACCGCGCCAGCGAGGAATAGGGGGAAATACCCAATAACCGGGCTATTTCGGAACCATTTCCGAGAAAGGTGTCACGTAGGCTTGTAAATAAACAAGACACCCGGTGAGGGCCGCGAGGGCAAGGCTGTGGAAGAACACATACCGTAGAATTGCCCCTTCATGGCCGTACCAGTTGGTGGCGGTGCTCGCCACCACGATGCTCTGGGCATCGACCATCTTGCCCATCACCCCGCCGGAGCTGTTCGCGGCGGACATGAGGACCGGGCTGACGCCGGTTTGCTCCGCTGTGATTTTTTGCAAACTGCCGAACAGGACGTTGGACGCCGTGTCCGAGCCGGTTAGCGCCACCCCAAGCCAGCCGAGCATGGTGCCGAAAAAGGGATAGAACGAGCCGGTCCGCGCCAGCGCGAGGCCGAGTGTGGCATCCGTGCCGGAATATTTCGTGACGTAGCCGAGCGCCAGCATCGCCGCGATGGTGACGAGCGAGTACCGCACGCACCAGACCGTTCGCCCATACGCGACCACCAATTCGCCCGGCGAGAAACCCATCAACAACCCGGCAAGGATCGCGGAAACCAGGATTCCCGAACCGGTCGCAGAGAGCCAATTGAGCGTGAACACCGCCTTCTCCGGCTTCGCTCCCGCCGGAGCCACGGGCGGCGCGCGCAGCACCCTGCCGTCCAGGCCACCCACCTTGAAGTCAAGGGTGGTGACTCCGCCGGGAATTCTAATCGCGTCGGTGAAAGCGGGCAACGACACATGCAAATCGTTCGCCACCATACGCAACGAGGCTGTGCCGTTGAAGAACTTCTTGGCCTGCGGCGTCCCCCAAATGAACACCAGCACGCTCAGCAGAATCCATGGTGTCCACGCCTGCCGGAGCCGCGCGCGGTCCACAGCGGGCGCGGTTGATTCCGTGGCCGGCGACGCACCGTCCTCCATGCGCCAGCGGTCCTTCGGCTGCCACACTCGCAAGAGCGCCAGCAGCGCGACCATGGAGCAAAGGGAGGCGACGATGTCCACCAGCCAAGGGCCGTGATAATTGGCCACGAGGAATTGCGGAATCGCGAAACCCAAGCCCGCCGTGAGCGCCGCCGGCCAAACGCCCCACGCCCCGCGCCACCCGGCCATGGCCCACACGACCCAGAACGGCACGATCAACGAGAAGAAGGGCAATTGCC
>CAZMLP010000060.1:0-1735 GCA_964566745.1 uncultured Verrucomicrobiota bacterium
AGTTATCTCCGGCGTTGTCTCCGGTGACGAGATTCCTGGCCGGAAGATCGGTCGCTACGGGTTCCATGACGTAGCTGGCCGCGTCGGCAAAGAGCGGCGTGCGGGCAGGCTCCTGAATTTGCGTCTCGTCACCAAAGGAAGGACCGCCAAAACCTGATGCCGGTATTAAATGAAATCGGAAAAGAGGGGAGCCCCGGCCCGCGCCCAAAGCGCCGTTGATTCCATAACTGCCGGCCCGAAAGCCGCCTGAGAAATTCATCGCGATCGCAGAACTCGACCCCGCAGTGGAGAGTGTTTCGATGGCGTAGCTGACGGGACCGGAGGACAGCCACCATGCGGAATTCATACTGCCGGGATTGTCCGGATAACCAATGGTGAAAGGGTTGATTGGCGAGTTGGGATTCGAGGTTGTGATTTTGCCCACAGGGGCGGCGGGGCAGATCCATCCCGCGTTGGCTTTGCCCCAATCCTCGCTCCACCAGCCGAAAGTCTCCTCGCCGACCCGGCCGTTGTCCGCCTCAACCCGCATTTTATAACCGAGACTGATTTGCCGTAGATTGCCCAGGCAGCTGACGCTTTGCGCCTTGGCCTTGGCGGTGGAGAGTGCGCCGAGCAACAACGAGGCCAGGATGGCGATGATCGCGATGACGACCAATAGCTCGATGAGGGTGAACGCGGCGGCTCGGCGCGTTGGTTGGAATGGAATCCGAATGCTCATTTCAATCCAGGGCGTTTGGCGGGCGGCTGGTAATCCTTGTGCCAGTAAAGTTGCCAGAGTCGGTCGAGCTTCACCATCTCGGCATGGCCGTCGTAAAAGGAAACATTGATGGCGCCGGGCAGGGGATTTTGCGGATCGAAATTGTTCGGCACAGGGTTGGGCCGCGAGCCGTGGCGAGGGATGACAAGCGGGGAGAAATTCCAACTGAACTGAATTGGACGGATGGCTCCCGCGTCTCTGCCAAAATCCGCCGTGACCAGATCTCGCGGCGGTAGGTCGGTGGCATGGGGCCAAACCGCCTGAAAGCTCGCGGAATCCGCGAACAATGGGGTGAGTGAAGGAGCGCTAATTTCGCGTTCGTTTCGGAAGACTTGCGGATTCGGGTAAGCATTGCCGCTGTCCAGCCAAGCGTTGGCGCCGCCCAGCCAGTTATTGTAACCATAACTTCCCGCGTGGGGGAGGTTTGCATTGGACGGCGGAGGGAGACTTCCCCCAAAATTCTCGCCTGCGTGAGCGAGCGTCAAGGTGAGGGTTCGAGCATAAACCCAAGCTGACCTTACCGTCCCCGGAATTTCCGGATAGAACCCCCGGCTGTTGTCGTAGTTTCGGTTCCCACGATCCACCGGCGCGGACGGACAGATCCAGGCTCCGTTAGTATTATTCCATTCCGCATTCCACCAAGCCTGGACGTTTTCGACTGCCAAGGCGGAGACGTTCTGGAAAATGGTGTAACCCGCACACACGTTGCCGTTGTCATTTTCCACGCTGCTTTTGTAAGAGAGGCCAAGCTGGCGCAGGTTTCCCAGGCACTTGACCGAATAAGCCTTGGCCTTCGCTGTGGAGAGAGCGCCCAAGAGCAGCGAGGCCAGGATGGCAATGATCGCAATGACGACCAATAGCTCGATGAAGGTGAACCCTGGGCGATGCAACGATCTGGCTTTCACGGAGGGGGTGATCTCGGGTTCCGTTGACGCGCGCCTTATTTCACGAGTCCCGGCCGCTTGGAAGGAGGCTGGT
>CAZMLP010000061.1:0-3474 GCA_964566745.1 uncultured Verrucomicrobiota bacterium
AACGAGAGCGTGCCGGTGGTCGAATTCGCCGCCATGTCGAGCGTCAACGCCCCTTCAATCACCACCTTGTCCGGCCGCATGTCCGGCGGACCCTCCACCCCCGCCGGATTGGCGCGAGTCACGAAGAAATGCACCAACAAATCCTCGAACTTCTGTTTGCCCTTGTTCTGCACGGTCCAATGCAAAGTCATTTCCTCGTCCGGCTTGGCGGCGAGCACGGCGGGCGGCCCCTTGCGCGGGGTCTTGGGCTGTTCGCTCGTAGCCGTCTGCTTGGCATGGGCGCCGATCACTTCCAGCGTTGCGACCAAGTCCTCGGCGGTCGCGATGCCGGACCAACCCAATAGGATTGCCAACACAATCCCCCAACCGCGCCGCGCGACCCTGGGTGCCCGCTGCAAAACAAATGGTGTTCGTTGATGAATCTCGGGAACCACGGAACCAAAGCTAAACGCCCCTTGCCGTCCAAGTCCAGCCATTGACACGTTTCTCGTCAGTCCTTTTTCGCCGCGACTTTCCGCCTCCACGGCAAACCATCTTTCCGCACCGTCACCGGTTCGAGCTGGCGCTGCGCGCCCGGCCGCGCGCCCAGCTTCGCAACTGGTTGATTTGCTCGGCCATGGTGCGCGACAGCGGAACAGTTTGTCGCAACGACTCCACCAAATCCTCCTGTGTCACGTCGCGGCTCGCATAGAACGCGTCGTAGAGCGCGCTGATGATTGCCTGCTCGATCTCCGCGCCACTGTAGTTCTCCGCCAGCGCCGCCAGTTGCGCCGCGTCGAAGTGGCGTGGATCGCGCCCCCGCTTGGCCAGATGAATGCGAAAGATTTCCTCGCGCTCCGTCACGGCCGGAAGATCGACAAAGAACAGCTCGTCCAGCCGACCCTTGCGCATCAATTCGGGGGGCAGCTGCGCGATGTTGTTGGCCGAGGCCACGACGAACACCGGCGCGGTCTTCTCGGAAAGCCAGGTCAGGAACGTGCCGAACACGCGCGCGGTGGTGCCGCCGTCGGACGTGCCAGAGCCTTGCGATCCGGCGAACGCCTTGTCGATTTCGTCCACCCACAGAATCGCTGGCGCCACGGACTCCGCGACTGCAATGGCCCGGCGCACATTCTCCTCCGACGAACCCACCAAGCTGCCGAACATCCGCCCCATGTCGAAGCGCAACAGCGGCAGTTGCCACTGGCACGAGACCGCTTTCGCGCAAAGGCTTTTGCCGCAGCCCTGCACGCCGAGCAGTAGAATTCCCTTCGGCGCTGGCAGACCGAAAGCTCGCGCGTCCTCTGTGAAGGCGGCGGCGCGTTTTTGCAGCCAGTCCTTCAGCAAGTCCAAGCCACCGATGTCCGAAAAAGTCTCGGTGGTCGAATAGTATTCCAATAAGCCGCTCTTGCGGATGATCTGCTGCTTCTCGGCGAACACCTCGTTGATGTCCTCGCCCGAAAGCCGTTGATCTTTGACAATGATCTTCGCGAAAACGTTTTCCGCCTCGTTAAGGGTTAAACCGAGCGCTGCTTGCAATAATCGCTCGGTCCCAACGTCATCCAGATCGATCTGCACCTGCTTGAATTGCTTGATCTCCTGCACGATGCGGTCCAGCAGGGCGCGCAACTCCTCGCGGTCCGGCAGCGGGAAATTCAGCATCGTCACCTCTTTTTCCAGCTCAACCGGAATTTCGAGCGTGGGCGAGACGAGGATGATCGTCTTGAGGCTGTTCTTGAGCTGGAGCGCGATCTCCTTGAGCTTGCGGATGACGGTAATGTTGCTCTTGGTGAGATACGGATGCAGGTCCTTGAAAAGGAAAATGGCCGGCTCGACTTGATCAATGACTTGATCCAATGCGACCAGCGGGTCCTTGCTCGGGTTGCCGCGCGTTTTTTGGGATTGAATCGAGGTTCCGCCGGGCACAAGGCCGTTCGTGCAACTCCACTCCCAAACACGCTTCTGGCGGCGATGGGCGATCTCCGTCACCAGGCCCTGCACGCGCGCCTCCTCGGACGAGACGATGTACAGGATCGGGTAGCGCGCCCGAATGAGCGTCTCGATTTCCTCGGCGACGTTCACGCGGTCTTCGTCAATGGGGAATAATAAGACGTAGCCAAAGGATCAAGCGCCCTCGTTCCGGGAGAAAATTCGCTTCCACCAAGGCTTGCTGACACTCAGTCCCTCGCGGGCAATCGACTCCTTCAGACGCTCCTCCACCGACGCCGGAACCTCGGTTTGGTCCACATCCGTGCGGATCATCTCCTCGACAGAGGCAAAGTCCCTACCCGCCTGTTGCTGGCCAGCCTTGACGGCGGTCTCCAGTTGTTCGCGATGGCGGAGTTTCGAAGATTCAGATTCCATAAACGTCAGGCGGTTTTCTGGAAACGGGCAATAAACGCTTTCCGGGCGCGATGCAACTTGCCGCGGACCGCGTCGGCGGTCTGATCTGTCAGTGCTGCCATTTCCTCATAGCTCAATTGTTGGTCCGCCACAAGTAAAAGCAATAGCCGGTATTCCTCCGGCAAATCCTCCAGGGTCGTCTGGATCCTCTGGCCCAGTTCCTTGACCTCCAGGACCCGCAACGGGTTGTCGGTCGGCGCCACGGCATTCTCCCAGACACAATCCTCGGCATTGTTCACCATCGTCCGGCTGTGCCAGGCGCGTTGGACATTCTGGCAATGGTTCACCGTGATCCGGTAAAGCCATGTGCGCAGCGAGGAATCCCCCCGGAACTGGCCGATCTTCCGAAACGCCTTCAAAAAGACGTCGTGCGTGGCGTCCTCGGCCTGCGTGGGATCGCCCAGCAGCCGCAAGGCGAGATAAAAGACGGAGCGGGAGTGCTCCGCGTAAATCTCGCCGAACTCGGGCGAGCCCCAGTCTGTCTGCCCCTGTGCCCTGCTTGGTTGCGTTGACGCGGTTTCAGTCATGGCGCGCGATGATTTCCATACTAATGGACACCATGACCGGCGGTGTGTCACGCCACGAAAATATTCTACGCGCGAAGCAAGGCCCTGTCGGCCGCCTGATAAAAAAGAACGAACCGTCGGCAATGCAACTTGATCTCACGGCTGGCCGTAGCGATTGCTCCGGCGCGGCTCCATAGGCTTTTCCTCGGGCGGGGCGAAACGCTGGCGTTTCCGGCCGTCCGTGGCGCGCAGGAGTGCCTCGGCGGACATCGCCTCCGCATTAGTATAGGCGGTGAACCCTTCCGGCGGCAAAAATAGCTTCATGGGGGGCGCCTCCAGGCGAACCTCCGTGCAATTCACTGTGAATGACACGTTGCCCCCGGTCGATTGCACCCGCAGCGCCGCATTGGCCAAATCCCCCGCGCGCCAGGCACTGGTCTCGCTGGACGTCCCATCACTGAGGCTTGCCGTTGCCTCCGCGCGAACGCAAGCGTGCCCGTCGATGCGCTCGGACGCTCCAGAATCAGAGCCTGCCTTCACAGCAAAATTCGTTACCCAAGTCTCGGCGCTGGCGGGGGCGTATCCC
>CAZMLP010000062.1:0-2162 GCA_964566745.1 uncultured Verrucomicrobiota bacterium
GAACCGGGAGCCGGAGACCGGCCGGGGCGTCCGCAAATCCGCGCTGCACGAGCGGCTCGCGGCGGCGGGCGCGTGCTTCGGCGTAAAGAACGGCTGGGAGCGGCCGAACTGGTTCGCGCGCGGGGGTTTCTCTCCTTTGGCGGAATATTCCTTCGGCCGGCAGAATTGGTTTCCTTGCCACGCCGCCGAGCACCGCGCGGCGCGGGAGACCGTGGCGCTCTTCGACCAGACTGGTTTCTCGAAGCTCATCTGCCGGGGACCCGACGCGGTCACCGTGCTGCAACGCGTTTGCGGCAACAACGTGGATGTGCCGGCGGGCAAGGTCGTTTACACCGGCATGTTCAACGAGCGCGGTGGCTTCGAGAGCGACCTGACAGTGGTTCGGACCGGTCGCGAGGAATTTTATCTCATCACCGGCACGGCGCAAACGTGGCGGGACATGGACTGGATTCGCCGCAACACGCTCGCGACGGAGCATTGCGAGGTGGTCGATGTCACGGGCGCGTATGGCGTGCTCGGCGTGATGGGGCCGAACGCGCGCACGCTGCTCGGACGCGTCACGGACGCGGACCTTTCGCTCGCGGCGTTTCCGTTCGGCACGGCGCGGGAGATCGGCATCGGTTGGGCAACCGCGCGGGCCTTGCGCATCACCTACGTCGGCGAGTTGGGGTGGGAATTGCACATTCCGGTCGAGCAAATGACGCTTGCTCACGAGACGTTGTTGGCCGCCGGGCATGAGCTGGGCGTCACGAACGCGGGGCATTACGCGATCAATTCCCTGCGCCTTGAGAAGGGCTATCGCGCGTGGGGCGCGGAACTTTCCCCG
This sequence comes from uncultured Verrucomicrobiota bacterium, assembly GCA_964566745.1. Lineage (GTDB taxonomy): Bacteria > Verrucomicrobiota > Verrucomicrobiia > Limisphaerales > CAZMLP01 > CAZMLP01. The sequence goes on from CAZMLP010000062.1 coordinate 827, forward strand.
GACGACTCGCCGTTGGAGGCGGGGCTTGGTTTTGCGATTGATTGGACCAAGCCGTTCGTGGGCCGCGACGCGCTGCTCCAGCAAAAAGCCGCTGGCCTCAAGCGACAGTTGGCAATCTTCGTCCTGCAAAACCCGGAACCGGTGTTGTGGGGCAGCGAACTGATTTACCGCGATGGCAAGGCGGTGGGTTACACGGCCTCCGGCTCGTACGGCCACACCGTGGGCGGCGGCATCGGCATGGGGTATGTGAACAACCGGGGCGGCGTGAACGCGGAGTTTCTAAAATCGGGCCGCTACGAGATCAACGTGAACGGTGAACTGGTTCCCGCCACGATCCATCTCCGCGCTCCCGTCGATCCCGAGCGCAAACGGATTTTGGTGTAGCGGCGATTGAACCGCAGAGGAACGGAGACGCGGAGTTTTGAAGGATTGAAAGAAACAGTGGCCGACTCTCTTGGCGACGTCCTCCGCTATCCAATCGATAAAAATCAGGCGGAGTTTCATCTCCGCGTCTCGGCGGTAAATATTCTCTTCACGCCGCGAGCTTGAGGAACGGGATTACGCGCTTCTCCAATTCCGCGGTACTCAGCTTCATCAGTTCCTCGAACTCGATGGCGTCGGTGACCTCGAACTTTTCGGTCGAGGTGCGGCGTAGCGTGGCCAAGTGCGCGCCGCAGCCGAGCTTCTCGCCGAGGTCATGCGCGAGGGTGCGCACGTAGGTGCCCTTGGTGCAGGCAACGCGAAAATGCCCGATGGGCTCGACGTAATTCGTGAAGCGAAAATTGTAGATGTGGATCAGCCGCGCCTTGCGCTCCACCTCGATCCCTTTGCGCGCGAGTTTGTAGAGCGGCACGCCATCCTTCTTCACGGCGGAGACCATTGGCGGCATTTGCATCTGGTCGCCAATAAAGGTCGCGGCTTGCTCGTTCAACTCGTCGAGCGTCAACGGCGGCACGGGCAGGCTGCCGGTCAATTCGCCGTCCGCGTCATAACTGTCGGTCGTCTCGCCGAGCTTCATGGAGCCCTCGTACACCTTGTCCGAGGACATCAGCCGCTCCGAGAGCTTGGTGCCGCGGCCGATCAATATGATCAACAGCCCGGTGGCGTTGGGATCGAGGGTGCCGGCGTGGCCGACCTTCTTGAGATTGAAATTGCGGCGGATGGCGTCCACCACGTCGTGGGACGTGGGACCGGCCGGCTTGTCCACAAGGATTGCGCCATCAAGGGCGTCAAAGGCCTGCATTGCGATAGATTAAGAATGGGAATCGAGCGCTTGCTTCACGGCGGCGAGCACCTTGCGCTGCACCGCGGCCGGTGAGCCGGCGATGCGCGCGCC
>CAZMLP010000063.1:0-5034 GCA_964566745.1 uncultured Verrucomicrobiota bacterium
CAAACCGGCTGGGGTTGGGCGGGCGGTCCTATTCATGGGATTTAGCACCGGTTTCCATCGAGGCCACCCCGGAATCGGCCGTCAAGCAGCCATCCATCATGGTGGCTTTGGGGGATAGTTTTGTTCGTTCCGCCAGTCCGGTTTATGATGGCGCACCGGGGATCACCAGCAGTTTCGGGCCACAAACGCGATACAATGCTCTGATCGTCGCCACCCAGCCGATGAAGCGGCAGAAAAGCTTCCTCAACCATCATGGGAAAATGAATTTCGGGTTCTGCGACGGCCATGTTGAGGTCGAGGACATGAACCGGCAATTCGTGCCCATGGATGAAAACATGCGCCGCTGGAACAACGATAACGAGCCGCACCGCGAGCAGTGGGAAAAATTGTGAGTCGCGGTCCTCGAAAATCCTCGCACGGCCTGCCCTGCCAATCCAAGGCCAGTTTTACTTTCAGCGAACTTTTGGCGGTCATCGCATCGGAAACCTGCTCGTGGCTGGCGGGGGGAGGCCTTGCCGCGGATCGTTCCTGGCTCTCTTTTGTTTCACTTCCTGCCTAGCCGTTGCCTATCGCACTTTGCCGCTTGCCACTCCTCGCCCCCGTCTCGAATAATCCCGCCCCATGAATCGCATTGACGCCCGGTTTGCCCGTCTCAAGCAGGAAGGGCGCAAGGGCCTGGTTGTTTATATTGGCGCGGGCGACCCGAATCTGGAGGCCACGCGCCAACTCGCGCTGGAGTTTGATCGCGCGGGCGTGGACGTGCTGGAATTGGGCGTTCCTTTCAGCGACCCGCTCGCGGACGGCCTGGTCAACCAGCTTGCCGCCCAGCGCGGCCTCGAGTCCGGCACCACTCCGCCCAAGGTCCTGCAAACGGTCTCCGCGATCCGTCGCGACTCGCAAATTCCCATTGTCCTTTACGTCTATTTCAATTTGCTGCACCGGCACGGTCTGGAGAATTTCATCCGGGACGCCGCCGCCGCCGGCGTGGACGGCCTGCTCGTGCTCGATCTGCCGCCCGAGGAGTCGGGCAATTACGAGAGCCTCATGCGCGCTGCCGGTCTCGCGAATATTTACCTGATCGCCCCGACCACCCCCGAGGCCCGTATCGGCATCATCGCCCCGCGCGCCAGCGGGTTCATTTATTACGTTTCGCGCGAGGGCGTCACCGGAATGCAGGCGCGGGTCTCCACCGGCATTGGCGAGATGACGAGTTTGATTCGCGCGCACTCCAAGATGCCCATCGCCGTCGGTTTCGGCATCTCGAATCCCGAGCAGGCGCGCGCGGTGGCGGCGCACGCCGAGGCCATTGTCGTCGGCAGCGCGGTGGTGAACCGTATCGCCGAGCACGGCAAGTCGCCCGACCTGGTCCCCAAGGTCGGCGCGTTCGTAAAGTCGCTGGCTGACGCGATCAAATAATTTCCCGCGCGACCGGCAGGATTGGGGCTGGTCACGCGTCCTATTTTATCATGAAACCCAAACCCAACGACGACCGTTACGTCATCATTATGGCGGGCGGGCGCGGCGAGCGCTTCTGGCCCGTGAGCCGCGAGAAAACGCCGAAGCAACTGATCAAACTGCTCGGGGACCGCTCCTTCCTGCAACAGGCGGTGGACCGCGTCCTGCCACTGGTCCCGCTCAAAAACATTTTGATCATCACCAACGCGGCGCAGGCCCCGGCGGTGCGCAAGCAATTGCCCAAGCTCCCGGCCGCGAACGTCATCGCCGAGCCGGTGGGCCGTGACACTTGCGCGGCGGTCACGCTGGGCGCGGCGATTGTTGGCGCGCGCTCCACCACGGCGGTGATGGCCGTGCTCCCGGCGGACCATGTGATTCCCGACGAGAAAAAATTCCAGCAAGTGCTGGCCGATTGCTTCGATCTCGCGAGCCGGGGCCAGGTCATCGTGACCATCGGAATCAAGCCGACCGAGCCGGCAACCGGTTACGGGTACATTCGCACCGGCGAGACTTTGCCGCCGCCGCGCGGGGTGAAGCCGTACAAGACAACGTTCTTCAAGGCCGGGCAGTTCGTCGAAAAGCCGCCGTTTGAAAAAGCCGAGGAATATCTCGCCAGCGGCGACTATCGCTGGAACGCGGGGATGTTCATCTGGTCGTTCGTGACTGTCACCGAGGGTCTGCAAAAGCACCAGCCCGAGATGGAGGCCGCCTGCCATCGCTGGTTCGCCGCGTCGGCCAAGGGCAAGCTGGCCGGCGTGCTCGCGAAGGAGTATCCGGACATCAAGAAGATCTCCATAGACTTTGCGCTGCTGGAGAAGGCGCACAACGTCGTGGTGGCGGATGGCTCCTTCGCCTGGGATGACCTTGGCGCGTGGAACGCCCTTTCGCGCCACCTCAAATCCGACGCCGAGGGCAACTGCGCCGTCGGGGATTTCATCCATGTCGATGCCGCGCGCAATTTGATCTTCGACGCGCGCACGAAAAATCGCACCCCCATCGCGGTGGTCGGCTTGCGCGACTCGATCCTTGTGCAGACGGATGACGCGGTGCTCCTCGCCCACAAGAGCCAGTCCCAAAAAGTGAAGGAACTAGTCAAGAAACTGGCGGAGAAAAAAGAATATCAGAAGCTGGTGTGAGGCAGGCATGCCCTTGGCAGGTTCATTCCTGGCTCGTTCCGAAAGTGTGAACGGGCTTTCGCTGGCAGGGACGCCGCGCTACGGCGTCCGGGCGCGCAAGAAACGCGCTATTTGCTTGATGCCTGGCATGTAAAACTCGCACCTTCGCGATTTGTCCGGACGGCTCAGCGAGCCGTCCCTACCGCGAAGACAGCCGCGCGGCTTGCAGTTCGGTTATCCATTATGATCCTCGGACTCGGCACGGACATCATTGAAGTCGAGCGCATCCGCGTTTCGCATGAGAAATTCGGCGAGCGGTTCGTCAACCGCATCCTCCGCCCGGCCGAGATCGCCTACTGCCTTTCGCACAAGTTCCCCGCGCCGCATCTCGCGGTCCGTTTTGCGGCAAAGGAAGCCATCTCGAAAGCGTTTGGCACCGGCATAGGCAGCCATTTGGGCTGGCAGGATATGGAGGTGGGCCGGCGGGAGAGCGGCGAGCCATTTGTGATTCTGCATGAAAACGGGCTGGCCTTGCTGGCGGCGCGAGGCGGGGCGCGAGTTCATCTCACGCTCAGCCACACACAACAGTATGCCACGGCCGTCGCGGTGCTGGAGGGATAGGGCAATTCCGGCGCCTCAAAAATATTGTCGCCGTTTTGGAGCAAGGATTTCGGGACCGCGGGCCAGGCAATTCACGGAACGGCTTCGCGATTCTTGTCCTTGCCGATTCAACGGATTTTGGTTTTCACCAAGCTCGTTGGCCGGGAGATTCTTTCACGGTGTCCGGAACTGCCACGGATCGAACACGACATGTTTGATCCGCCGCTTGTTCCAAGAATAGACCACATGGACCAGTCCGTCGCTGGTCTGGATCACCGAGGGATAGGAAAACTCCCCGCCTTTCTGGCTTTCGATCACCATCGAGGAGCGCCAGTTCTCGCCGTTCGGCGAGGTCGCGACGTCGAGCGTGCTGCGGTCCGTCGCGGAATGGTTGTACACCAGCAGGGACATGCCCTCGAGCAGCACGATGCCGTCGATCGCGCCGTTCGGATTCGGCAGGCTCGTGCGCTGCAACTTGCCCCAAGTGACACCCTTGTTCGTGGACCAGGTTTCCGCGATCACGCCTTGCTTCGTGCGGCAGAGCATTTGCAGCTTGCCGTTGCGTTGCGGGAGGAGGACCGGCTGGATTGCGGCGAATTCCATCGCGTTGTTCAGCGGCGAGCTCTTCGACCACCAAGTAAAAGGCGGCGCCTCGGACCGCTCAAACCGCACTTGCCAGCCCGCGCTCTCTGTGCTCGAACCGCATGCCACGGAGCCATCCTTGAACTCAATGGGCTTGCTGCGAATCGGCCCCAGCGCGTTATTGCTCAAGCGCCTGGGCGGGCCCCAGGTGTGGCCATTGTCAGGGGAGGCCATCACCATGCCCCACCACGATTCCGGGGCGGGTCCAATTTTGAAGAAGAGGTTGAGCGGGCCTTTTTTGGGCTGGAAAAACACCGGGTTCCAAACGGGATGACGCACACGCTCGTCGAGAATCAGGCCGTCCGCGATGATCTGCGGTTTGCTCCATTTGCCGTCCTTGAAGCGGGACATCCAGAGGCTCACGTCGAGCGCGCGTTCCTGCGTGCCACTCACCCACGCCGCGAGCAGGCCGTCCTTCGTCTCCACAATGCTGGGCGAGTGACTGAAATCGAACGCCGGTGAATCGACGACGAACTCGGCCTTCATCAAGCCCGTCTGCGCCGCGCGTGTTTCCACCGTGGCCGCGCCAAGCAGCCAGAGGCAAATTGTCATCCACACCGCCGCGCGCCAGCGACCAGGCGGCCAAAATTGGAGGCGAGACTCAACCATTTCTTTCATCGCGAACACCATAGTGGTTTTCGCACGAAGGCACAATATCAGAGTCTGAACGATTCGGGAGTCGAAGTTCCGGCGGGGGCAAGACAACCAGCCTTTTCACATTGCACCGCGCAAGCGGTTCGCCACTTCCTTCGCGAAATAGGTGATGATGAGGTCCGCCCCGGCGCGCTTGATCTCCAGCAACGATTCGTCGCGAGTGCGCTCGTAATCAAGCCAGCCCAGGCGCGCCGCCGCATGAATCTGCGAATACTCGCCGGAGACCTGATACGCCACCAGGGGCAGCGACGTGCGGTCCCGCACTTGGCGAATGATGTCCAGATACGCGCCCGCCGGCTTTACCATGAGCAGGTCCGCCCCCTCGGCCTCGTCGAGTTCCGCCTCGCGCGCGGCCTCGCGGGAATTGGCGGGATTGAGCTGGTAGGTGCGCTTGTCCAGATAGCCGCCGCCCGCCGCGGACTTGCTGCCCACCGCGTCGCGGAATGGTCCATAATACGCCGAGGCGAATTTGACCGAGTAGGCGAGAATGCTCGTCCGTTGGTGCCCGGCGGCATCCAGCGCCGCGCGGATCGCGCCGACGCGCCCGTCCATCATGTCCGAGGGCGCC
>CAZMLP010000064.1:0-9053 GCA_964566745.1 uncultured Verrucomicrobiota bacterium
TAGAGGCCGACGGTCGAGCTCTTGCCGTAATATTCACCGTAGAAATCCTTGTTCGGTAAGAGCACGCGGAGCGGCGATTCGATCTTCAACCCAATGTTTTGAAAGGTGTAGGAAGGATCGACACCCAATTCAAAATAGTAGCTCGAATCCGGCCCGGATTGGCCGAGGTAAACGGCGTAGGGAACGTCCGCGGCGGTGGCTTTGCCGTCCAATTCCTGCCAATAGAGGAAATAGGGATGGAGAGCGAACGCTTTCAGATAGGGACTGTCATCGAAGCTCAACTTGGTTTCGAGGTGTTGCGAGGTCCCGATGTCGAGAATCTGCATGTTGAACGCGGTGTAGGTGCCGCTGAGTGTGAAATGCTTGGCGAAAGTGAAGGAAACGCCGGCGATAGGATCGATTTCCACCCAGCAGGTCCTTGGCTTCGACCCGAACGGGGCGTGAACCGAGACCCCGCTGCTGGAAAAATCGTTCCAGACACCAGGCACCAGGGTGACGTCATTGAGAAATCCGTCGCCCTTGTAAACGTTCACCAGGCCCAGCACCAAGTTCTGGAAAGTGAGGCCCTGATTGTGAACGATCATGCCGCGCGGAGTGAGATACTCGTTGGCGAACTCGAAGTTAACGAGCACGTTCACGCGCGAGGGGGGCGGCGGGTCATCGGCGCGCAGTTCGGTGGCAACGGTGGCGAGCAATGCCGCGGCCACGGTTGCGCAACGCGCGGTTGAGACAAAAGGGAAGTTCGTGCAGGTCGAGGAGGTGGTGGGAGAGTTCTTCATGACATTTCTTCGGTTGGAATCGCGTGCCATTACGCGTCGCGTTCCCCATTAGCGAGGCCCATGCCAGCCGGGGCCAAACGAAGAAACATCAATGTTTGCAGGGTTTTGGAGCATTACGAAAAGGTTTTGACCAAGGACGGGCTGTCGCAAGTGTCGCGGTTGGAACAGATGAAACACCGCGTCGAGACCATCGGAGGCGTCACGGAATCGCCGTCTCCTCCCGCGCCAGCTTGCGATAGACCCGCGTGCGATGCACTCCAAGCAGCCGCGCGGCCTCGGCGATGTTTCCACCCGAGGTCTCCAACGCGCGCTGGATCAAATAATCCTCGGCCTCGGCCAGATTGAGGGGCATTTCGGAGGAGGTTGTCGAGACGGTCGTCCTCGACACCGGGTGCGCTTGCGCAGCCGGGCTGGAGACCGTCGTGAGATGCAAATGCTCGGCCAAGATGGCGGCTCCGCCACTGTTGATCAGGGCACGCTCGATGATGTTGCGCAACTCGCGAACATTGCCGGGAAACGCGTGCCGCATCAGCGCCGTCTCCGCCCCGCGACTCAACGCCGGGGGCTGCCGCCCCATCTCGGCGGCAAAGCCGCGCAGGAAATGAGCGGCGAGCAACGGGACATCCTCCGCTCGCGAGCGCAAAGGCGGGAGTGAAAGGGTGTAGCGCGCGAGGCGGAAAAATAGATCCTGGCGAAACGAACCCGCTTGGATGCGCGATTCCAGGTCCGCGTTGGTCGCGGCAATGACACGCACGTCTGTTTGTCTCGGCTCGGAGGCGCCGACCGGAGTGACAAAACCGTCCTCCAAAACGCGCAGCAATTTGACTTGGAGGGCAACCGGCATGTCGCCGATCTCGTCAAGGAACAAGGTTCCTCCATGCGCCAGTTCAAAATATCCTTTGCGGTCGGTCGTGGCGCCTGTGAAGGCCCCTTTGACATGGCCAAACAACATGGACTCCGCCAACTCGCCGGGAATGGCCACACAATTGACCGGGACGAACGGCGCCTTGGCGCGATTTGAGCCAAAGTGCAAGGCGCGAGCGACCAGTTCCTTGCCGGTGCCGCTCTCGCCGGTGATCAGCACGCTGGTGCCGGGGAATTGCCAGAGGCGATGAACGTCCGCCAAAACCCTTTGGATTGGCGCGCTGCCGCCGATCAACCCCCCCGTTGCCCAGCGCGCGGTCTCCAGTTCGGAGATGGCGCATAGCTTGTCATCGGCCTGGCGGAAGGCGGTCTCCGCCTGCTCACGGCGGCGAACCTCCGCCGTCAATTCCTCCGTCCGCGCCTCAAGCTCGCGATTCTTTTCGGCGAGTTGCCGGTTCAGGCGGCTGAGACGAAGGTGCGTGGCCACCCGCGTCAACACTTCCGCGGCCTGGAACGGCTTGGTGATATAATCCACCCCGCCGGCGCGAAATCCATCCACGAGACTTGCCGTCTCGCTCTTGGCCGTGAGGAAAATTACCGGGATGCCGGTGGTTTCCGGATCTTGTTTGAGGCGGCGGCAGGTCTCCAAGCCGTCCCACTCGGGCATCATGATGTCCAGCAAGATCAAGTCCGGGCGCGCGCGCGCGGCCACTCGCAAGGCGGCCGAGCCATTGGCCGCCACCAGGATTTCATACCCCTCGGGCTCGAGGGCGGCGGTCAAGACGGAAAGGTTCGCCGGCACGTCATCCACCAGCAGAATTTTTTCCGGTGGCGCCATGTCAGGAATGGACGAGCCCATTGGTAACCCCGGTCCCTATCCGCGCAAGCAGGCGCTGGATACCGTCCATATCGTAACCGCGCATCAAGTGGCGAATCTCCTCGGCGAAGTGACTCGCATCCGGGCCCAACTGGCGCAACTCTTGCAAACAGGATTTCAGCGCGGTGGTGCTGTGCAACTCGGCGGCAAGCGCCAGGCGCCGGCACAAATCGTCAGGCAGAGATAGTTGCTCTGGCGTTGCGGCGACGGGAATGGCGGGTTCCGCCGGTGGAATAATTTCCTCAAAACGGGCGCCCGCGTGAGTTTCGAGACACTCGTAAAGCCGCTCGCAACGAATCGGCTTGGAGATGAAATCCACGCAGCCCGCCGCCAAGGCCGCCTCACGAAGGCGGGGCAGCGCGGCCGCCGTGTGCGCGATGATTTTCATTCGACCGGAAGGAGAAAGCGAGAGTAACTGCCGGGCGGTCTCCTCGCCGCTCATTCCCGGCATGAGCAAATCAAGGAAGATCAAATCGAAATGTGCTTGCCCGGCCAGAGCCAGCGCCTCGCCACCGGTTGAGGCACGCGTAATGTCGCAACCGACCGCGGCCAGCATGCCGCCAATCACTTCGCGGTTCGGTTCCCGGTCGTCCACCACCATCACTTTGATGCGACAATCGGACGCCAGGCGAGCCAGTTCCGGTTGCGTGCCAGCCGGGTGTTGCTCCGCGGCCTCCAAGGGAATCTCGAAATAGAACCGTGAGCCGGCGCCGCGCTCGGAGTGCAGTTTCAATTGACCGCCCATGAGCTCCACTTGACGCTGGGCAATCGCCAATCCCAAGCCGGTGCCGCTGTGATTGCCCGCCGTCGAACCTTGGTGAAAAGGGCGGAAGATCTCCGTGTGCTCCTCCTCGGGAATGCCCAGTCCCGTGTCAATCACTTCAAACAGCCAGCGACCTTTTCCGGGGCTTTGAATGGAGACCCGTACCTCGCCGAGGGAGGTAAACTTGACCGCGTTACCGACCAAATTGATGAGTATTTGGCGCAATTTACCCTCGTCTCCCCGAACATAGGTGTGCCCTTGTGCTTCCAATTGCAGATTAAAGCTGATCCTCTTTTGCGCGCAAAGGGGACGAAAGGTTGCGCCTAGTCCCTCGGACAGGGAGGCCAGGTCGAAATCATGGGAACTAATCTCCATGCAACCCGCCTCGATTTTCGAGAGGTCGAGGATCTCATTGATCACACCGAGCAAGTGACACCCGCTGGCGTGAATGCCCCGGATGGAATCTTGTTGTTCCGGACGGAGATCGGCGTCCCGCCGCATGATCTGAGTGTAGCCCAGGATGGCGTTCAGGGGGGTGCGGATCTCGTGGCTCATGCTGGCGAGGAAGTCGGACTTCGCCTGATTGGCCGCCGCCGCCGCTCGTTCGGCCCGCTGGCGGACTGTCACCTCATCCCGCAAGGCGTTGTTGGCGATGCCGATCTCAACGGTCTTTCGCCAGGCGCCGTAGAGGTAACCAGCCGTCAACAGGGAGAAGGCCAGACCGACGGCAAGCACCAAAGCGGATTGCGCGTGCGGGCTGGCACTGGCAAAACCGGCGGTGGGAAGGTACCGCACGGCCCAAAGGCGGCCTGCGAATTCGAGGCTGGCAACGCTCGCGGTCCCGGCCGCCAAGTTTTTGTTGTTGGCGTAAATCAGCTCGCCCGTCGCGGATCCTTCGCGCAACTCCGCCGCGATGCCTTTTCGTTTCAGATCATCGAAGACGCGCCCCACGAGATTGCCGATCCGGAATACCGCGACCGCGAATCCGGCCAATTGTTTCCGGCGTGCGGCGGCACCCCGGGGTGTCGCGCCTTGATACGCGGGCAAGACCACCAGCACACCCGGCTCGTTGCCGGGCCCTTGGGCCAGTTGCAAAGGCGCGGTGGCGACGGCCTCGCCGGAGTCGCGTGCTTGTGCCAGAGAATTTTGCCGGCCAGGATCTGAATTCAAGTCGTAACCCAGCGCGATCGAGTTGCCCGCCAGCGGCTCGATAAGATACACGGGCACGTATTCCACGCGCTCCGACGCCGGGACAAACCCGCCAGCGGAGTCTTTTTGCCGAATGTGGAAGCCGGGTGATTCCATTCGAGCCTCCGCCTCAAATTGAATTTTGGCGTCCGAGGGGACAACCGGATTCCATGACAAAGCCTGCAACTCCGGTTGCCGCTCCAAGGCATGCCATGCGAAGGCGCGAAAATGAGCCGGCACGACGCGTCCCTCGGCGGCGTGCAGGGAAACGATGGAGTGCAGCACCTCCATGGACCGGAGCATCGACACGCGAAGTCGCTCAACCTGCTCCTGCGTGAGATCGGCTGCGCGCTTGTTGAGCTCGCGCTGTTCCCAATCCCGCACGAGCACAAAGAGCGATACCGACAACAGCGTGCCCAGCGCCAGTGCCGCGCAAATCCAAACGGGAGGTAATCGCGACCGGTTCATGGCTGCTTCGGACGAACAGTTTTCTGTTGGAGCAACTTCCCTGCCGATGGAGGATTTCAGTTCCTCAAAAGGCCCGAAAACTCAATATGGAAAGCCTCCTCCGCAACCCTTCATAATGATCCCACCCATGTAGGGATTGAGCAGGTTCGTGATTAGCTTGATCCGGCTGCCGCGGCAAGGAGCCGGGCGCTGACACCTCACGCTCAAGCGAACAATTGACCAGTCTGGACAAAAACCGTCATCTCCCGCGGACAGTTTGGATGAGAGGTTTTTAGAGTTTGAAACATTCCGGGTGATGATGCGCATCGAAGGCACCCATTAAAGAACGGAGCGAGTCAAGACATCCTCAATGGGCTGGCTTGGCTTGGCATTCATCCGACTTTCCGATTCGCGTGAGAAAAAAGGGGGATTTCCAGTTCAAGAAGCCCGACAATTCCTCAATTAAATGAAAGACAAAGCCGTTCCGCATCACACGGAACGGCGTTGTTCAGCCTGGCCGGCTTGATCAGTTCCGCCTAGGCCTCGAATGACTTTCCACAACCGCAACTCTGCCGGGCGTTGGGGTTGGAAATCTTGAATCCTCCGCCGGTCAAGGCGTCGGAAAAATCGATCACCGCGCCTTTGAGATAATTGGCGCTGAAAGGGTCAACAAGCACGGCCACGCCGCCGAACTCGCCCGATTGGTCATCTGGCCGCCGCTCGTCAAAAACCATGCCATACTGCATGCCCGAGCAGCCGCCCGACTCCACAAACACGCGGAGATGTTTGCCAGCGCTGGCAGAATCTTTCTCCAGCATGGATTTGATTTCGCGCGCGGCGCTCTCAGTGAGACTGATCACAGGGGTGGTTTCGGCGGCAATACTCATACTGATTTTCCACTAGCAGAGTAACAGTCCGGCTTCAGGCTGTCAAAAGAGTCGTTTGGCTTTTTTTGAACGGGTGTGGCGTCAGCGGTCACGTTGCAGGAGAAAGGTTGCCAACGCCTCGAGTGCCACGGCCTGGCCACGGAAGGTTCTCAACGCAGCGAAAGCCTTGCTGGTCAATTGGGTGGCAATTCTGCGGGAGCGTTCCAGGCCAACAATCGCCGGATAGGTTGCTTTTTGGGCGGCAGTGTCCTTGCCAGCGGTTTTGCCCAGTTTCTCGGTGGTTTGAGTCACGTCCAGAATATCGTCAATGATCTGAAAGGCGAGGCCAACATGGTAACCGAAGCTGGTCAGAGCCTCGAGTTGGGCGGGGGTGCAGTTCGCGCTCATGCCGCCCAAACGGGCGGAACAGGCCAGCAACGCTGACGTTTTTCGCTCGTGAATGTATCGCAGTTGGGCCGGAGAGGTGGGCTTGCCCTCGCCCTCCAGGTCGGCGACCTGTCCCGCGATCAGTTGAAGCGATCCCGAGGCACGGGCAATCTCGAGCACCACGTCCCGGTGAGAATATCTCGGCCAGCCCTTGCATTGGGCCGCCACCTCGAAAGCTTGAGTCAGCAACGCGTCCCCGGCCAGCACCGCGATGCCATCGCCATAAACCTTGTGGCATGTGGGCTTGCCCCGGCGAAAATCGTCATTGTCCATTGCGGGCAGGTCGTCATGGATCAACGAGTAAGTGTGGATACACTCGACTGCGCAGGCGAGTGGCATCGCATCGGCCTCTTTGCCGCCGCACGCTTCGGCGGCCGCAAGGCAGAGTGCCGGGCGCATCCGCTTGCCCCCGGCAAAGAGGGAGTAGCGCATCGCTTGATGGATGGTGGCGGGTTTGGCGGTGGCCTTGGGCAAAAAACGGCCCAAGGCTTCGTTCACCGCGGCGGTTTTGGCCGCAAGGAATTGGTCTAAATCGAAGGCGCCCTTTGGCTGCCGCGCGCCGCTTCTGGCAACGGATGACATCGGGGAGGTTTTAGAAGAATTGCCCCTGCCTCGCAAGCGCCAAGGGTTGAAATTCCGCGCCGGCAGAAGGTTTGCTGGAGGGAGTCAGACCCTTTGCCGTCGTTTTTTGCCAGAATTTTCCTGTTGCGCGGACAGCGGGAAACGCTAGGTTATTGGGCTTTGCGGATAAACAATCGATTGATCATTTGAAAGCGGAAATCGTCAAAAAAGCTTTGGAGAAGGTTGGCAACCCCAACGTTCTGGTGAACCTCGTTTCGCGTCGCGTGCGCCAGTTGAACACCGGCGGCGGCGGCAACCGCCCGTTGTTGATGGACACGACCGGCCTCGGCATGGGGGATATCGCCATGGTCGAGATCATTGAGGACAAAATGGCTTGGGAGGCGGCCCTCGTCCCTGACAATAATCCCGCGCCGAAAGGCAAGCGCGCCAAAGGCTGAAACGGCTCTTTTCCCGCCACCAGCCAGAAGGCCAACCTTCTGGCTGGTTTTGTTTGGCCAGTGACTCTTTGACGGCGTGACAACAAGATGGGCGACATCCTCAACAACGCCAAAGCGCGGCGGGACTATCACATCCTCGAAACTTTCGAGGCGGGGCTGGTCTTGCGCGGCACAGAGGTGAAGGCATTGCGCGCGGGCCGGGCCCAAATCAGCGACGCTTTTGCGCGGGTGGAGAACGACGAGGTTTGGCTCTACAACGCGCATATCGACGAATACTCCCACGGCAATCTCCACAATCATCAGCCGAAAGCCCCGCGCAAGCTGCTGCTCAACAAGCCGGAGATTCGCAAGCTGGCAGGGCTGGCAACAGTGAAGGGCAACGCGCTCGTTCCTCTTTCCTTCTACTGGAAGAACAACAAGGTGAAGGTTTCCCTGGCCGTTGGCTCGGGCAAAGTCCAGTTCGACAAGCGCGAGGACATCAAGCGCCGCGACACGGATCGCGAGATCAAGCGGGCCATGAGTTACCAGCTCAAGGGGCGTTAGTACTGCCTGTGCCTGTCGGAAAATCCCTCTTTCCGGTTGCATGAAACGCTCGCATCTCGCCCTCTTGCTCCTTTTCAACGTCTTTTGGGCGGGAACTCAATCCGCTGCGAAGGCCCTCGAGCCATGGTTGGAGCCAGGCGGAATCGTCACGTTGCGCTTTGGCAGCGCCGCCGCTTGCCTTTGGCTTTGCTGGCCGTTTTTGCCCGGCGCCGCGCCGCGCGGGCGTGATTTGGCTCAAACCATATTGATGGGTTTAATCGTGTTTGTGGTGGGGCATCGACTCCAGGTTTTTGGCAACTACCTCGGGTCGGCAGGCAACTCCTCGATCCTCACCGCCACCGAACCGTTGATCACTTCCGTGATGGCCACCCTTTATTTGCGCGAGCACATCACGGCCCGGCGCTGGGCTGGTTTTAGCCTTGGAGTGGTGGGCGTCTTGTTGCTCAACGGCGGTTGGCGCGCCGAGGTGAAACTTCGCGACCTGGGGGCGAGCACCATCTTCATCTCCTCGTTTTTGTGCGAGACCGCTTATTCGATTATGGGCAAATCCCTCATCGAACGCGCCGGTGTCGCAAAGATTCTCGCGGTGGCGCTCCTCGCGGGAACGCTGGTGAATCTCGGCATTGATGGCCAGAAGACCCTCACTGCCGCGCGCGCGATGCCGGCGCATGCCTGGCTGCTCGTCGCGTTCATGGGATTGCTTTGCACTGCGATTGGCTACGCGCTCTGGTATGTGGTTATTCGCGAGGCGGACGTGAACGTCGCCGCGATGACCATCTTTTCCCAGCCGGTGGCGGGAATATTGATCGCTGGTTTTCTGCTGCGGGAGCAACTTCATTGGGGGCAGCTTTGGGGCAGTGTGGCCATTGTGTTGGGATTGTTCATCGGGTTGCGCGGGACGACGGAAAATCCGAAGGAAACAGTTTCCTGAATAGTCGCGCGCCGGTTTCAGTCCGAGGAACAGGCCGCCACGGCGGCTCAAAATCCCGCGTTGCTTGGGCGTTGACCGGATTCCCCGGAACGATTACCAAAGGCGCGTGCAACCTATGATGACTCCCCCTAATCGCGCATCGTTTTCATTACCCAGATTCATTTCCCTAATCGCGCTGGCTGGAATCGCCTGCCTTTCCAGCACCGCGCGCGCCGAGGTGAAGCCGCCGGCTGGCTTCACCGCCTTGTTCAACGGCAAGGACCTCACTGGCTGGCGCGGTGGCGACACGTTTGATCACCGCAAGCTCCTCGCCATGTCCGAGGAGAAGC
>CAZMLP010000065.1:0-3044 GCA_964566745.1 uncultured Verrucomicrobiota bacterium
TCGCCTCACGCCCCGGCACTTCGCGTATGTGAAGATCGCCGAGGGCTGCAATCATCCGTGTAGCTTTTGCATCATCCCGCGCATGCGCGGCTCACATCGCAGCCGGTCGCTGAAGGACATCGTGCTCGAGGCGCGCCAACTCGTGGAGGATGGCGTCAAAGAGCTGAACCTGATTTCGCAGGACTCGACCTATTACGGCCTCGACCTGCGCCCCACCCGCGCGGGTTCCATCGCCGCGCCGGACAAGTTCCGCGCCGCGGCCCAGACCTTGCCGACCGACGTGCCGACGCTTTGCACGCTGCTGCGCGAGTTGAACGCGCTTTCCGGCGACTTCTGGATTCGCCTGCTCTACACGCATCCCGCGCATTGGACGGACGAATTGATCCAGACCATCGCGGAGTGCAAGAAGGTGGCGCGCTACATCGACATGCCGTTGCAGCACATTCACACGAACATGCTGGAACGGATGCGCCGCGAAACGTCCCGGGAATACATCGCCGATCTGATCGGGCGGATTCGCGCCGGCATCACGGGCATCGCGATCCGCACCACGTTCATTGTCGGATTTCCGGGGGAAACCGAGGAGTATTTCGAGTCGCTGCTGAAATTCATCCGCGAGACCAAATTCGAGCGGCTGGGCGTCTTCACCTACTCGCGCGAGGAGGGGACCATCGCCGGCAAGATGCGGCAACAGGTCACCGAGCCGGTGAAGCAGAGGCGCCGTCAGCGCGCGATGGCTGAGCAACTGAAAGTCTCGCGCGCCGTCGCGGAATCTTTTGTTGGCCGGACGATTCCGGTGCTCATCGAAAAAGAGGCGAGCGCCGCCGAGTTGAAGAAGGCGCAGGTCAGCTCGTGGGAGCACGGGCTGATTCGCGGCGCGGACGAGCACCTGGGCCAGTTGCGCGGGCGTTACCTGGTCGCGCGCGGCGAGGCGGACGCGCCGGACATTGACGGTCGCGTGTATGTGCGCGGCAGCCTGCCGCTCGGGGAGTTTGCGCATGTGCGCGTGGTCGGCCACACCGATTACGACCTGATCGCCGAGCCAGCAAAGGGGTGAGAGGAACGGCGGACGCCCGGTTTCGAACCACCGGTGGTTCCCACCTTGGGTGAACACGCAGGAGAGGTTGACTTTGTGAAGTGAGTGGCCGGAGCAGCGCACTGTCCGGCTCTCCCCGTTTCCTCGGTTCAATTTTCCGCCTTTGCAACACTCGCCGGTTTTACCCTCAGCCTGGCCCAAACCCGCTGCCACCACGCTTCCCCGGCTGCCGTGGTTTCCTCTGTTTGAAACCGCTCGGCGGCCATCACCCGAAAATCGTTTCGCAGGCGTCTTCGCGACCGGACAATAACGAGGATGTCTATGCACACGCCGATGCCCGCCCATAGCAACACGCCCTGGAAAAAATCGAGCGTGACGCCGAGCTTCGCGCTCAAGATGCCGTTGATCAACACCGTCGCCAGCCACGGCACCGCCATCACCAGCGCGGCGACGGCGCCCTTTCGCTGGCGGTTGGGCGCGGCGGTCATGCCATTGAGCAGTCCCGCCCAGCCCAGGGCAATCATGTCCAAGACAAACAACACCATCACAATGACCCAGACCGTGACCCATCCCTCGCGCGTCCAGGTATTGGGAAGCTCGGATGTCCAACGATAACCGCCCAGGCACACCGCCGCCTCAACCAAAAGTGCCGCGACGAGCGGTCCCGCGTAAACCCTGCGCAGCCCCAACCATTGGCCGCGCAAAATCTCCGCCACGCTGAGCGGGGCGCTGGCCAGCAGTTCCATGGCACCATTCACGCGCTGGTCCATGAGTTGCCTTGTGGCGTGGCCGAAGAGCGAGGCGCGGAGCCACATGTAATTGATAAAGGAGACTATCCCGCCGATTACCAAAACGGCGCCCACGGGAGATTTGGTAAAGCCCGGAATGAACCACATGCCGCCCAACAAGACGGGAAAAAGCACCATGTTAAACCAAGCCATCAATGGCGCCAGCCGGCTCCGGCTCATCAGCCAGAAGATGGGATTGATCGCCAGCGACCGCCGGCGAAATGCCACGCGCTGCTCCGCGTTTCCCAGCGTCCAGTTGCGCCAGAGGTCGCGCCGGCGGGCCTGCCCGGGGGTGGAACCTTTCTCCTGCCATCGGCGGGGCAGCCACCAGCTCGCAACGGCCAGCAATCCCCAGCCGAGGACGTGATTCACCAGCAGCGTGGTCCAGAATTGCGGTCCCGCGACCCGCCACGTCGGGGAATGGGCGAGACCCAGCGCGGAAAGGGGATTGAACCAGTGCAATGCCCAGAGGATGTCCGCCAGGATTCCCTTGGGATGAAACCGGGCCGGAAACGAGGCGCCGTTCCAGAAGATAATCCAAAACACTCCACCGAAAAGGCCCATGATTTTTCGTCCGTCCTTGACCCACGTGGAGATTAGCAACCCGGCCGCCGACGCGAAGAAGAGCGTGTTTAGCAGCGCCAGGGCGGTCCGTAAAAACTCGTCCGCCTCCACACCGCCCAGCAACAGCGTCACGCTCAAGGCCGGCGTGGCCGCCAGCACTCCATAAAAGATCGCGAGCGTGGAGGACATCAACTTTCCCAGCACCACATCCCAGCCGGTGAGGTCGGTCAGGAAAAGCAGGCCGATGGTGCCGTCCCGCTTTTCGCGGCTAATGCTGTCGATGGTCGAGCCAAAGCCCGCGAACAGGCAGTAAAGGGCCACAGTGCCGGCGGTCGAGGCGAAGATGCCGCCGCCGAAGCGGGCCATGCCGGTCTGGTTGAACATAAATATCATCCAAACCACGAACACACTCCCCATGATGGCCGTCATGATCCGGCCGCGCCGCGCCAGGTTGCTCCGCGCCGCGACCCGCAATTCACGCTCGACGATCGGCAGGAAAGTCACCCGAAAAGGCAACGCGAAAACCGAGGGGTTGAAAAGGGAAAACCGGCCCAACCGCTAATTTGAGGCGGGAGACTGGGGCGTAGTCACATCGAGTCCCACGGAGCGCATTAGCTGGAGCGCGTTGCTCTTTTCGACGATGCCCGGCCGCAATT
>CAZMLP010000066.1:0-5198 GCA_964566745.1 uncultured Verrucomicrobiota bacterium
ACAAGCGTGGCCAACACGGATCATTCGGCGTAGAAAACGCGACCGTCGCGGCTGTAAGGCGTCGGCGTGTGGCGCGCGGCCATGCGGCTGGCGCGCTGTATTCCTGTTGGCTGGTAGAAACGGATGGCCCGCGCGGGAGGGGCGATTTACGCGCGTGTGGCCTCGCGCCGTCGCCAGGTGGTGGTGGAAAACCTGCTTCCGATTCTCGACGGCGATCGTTCCGCCGCCGGGCGGGTGGCCACGGAATTGTTCCGCCGTTTCGGTCTCAAGCTTGCCGACCTCTGGCGCTATGAGGCGCACCTGAGCCTGCACGGGATTTTCCGCGGCGTGGAGGGGTGGGAATATTTTCTGGCCGCGCACAAACGGGGCAAGGGCGTGCTGCTGGTCACCGTCCATCTGGGCAATTGGGAGTTTGGCGGTCCGTTGCTGGTGGAGCGCGGCTTTCCCTTGCGGGTGGTGACCATCGCCGAGCCGGGGCGTGGCTTCACCGAGTGCCGCCGCCAGGCCCGCGCCCGGCACGGGGTCGAGACGCTGGTGATTGGCAACGATCCGTTCGCGTTTGTGGACATTATCCGCGCGCTGGAGGCAGGCGAGACGGTCGCGGTGCTCGTGGACCGCGCCCCGGCGGGCGCCGCGCCGAACGTGGAGTTGTTCGGGCGCCCGTTTGCGGCCTCCCCCGCCGCCGCCGAATTGGCCCGCGCCTCCGGTTGCGCCCTCCTGCCGTCCTATGTCGTGGACGAGGGCGGGCAATATGCCATCCACACGTTGCCTGAAATCGAGTATGATCGCGCCTCGCTGCGCAAGCCCGCCGCGCGACAAGTTTTGACCCAGGCGATCATGCGCGCCTTCGAGCCCGCGATTCGCCAACACCCTGAACAATGGTTTCACTTTATTCCCATTTGGCCCGGGGGCGTGGTTCCCGGTCACCCGCGCAAATCATGAGATTTGCGGCGTGGCTCTTGGCCGCGCTTTGCGCCGGTAATCTTCGCGCCGCCGATGCTTCCGCCATTCTCGCCGGCTGGCTTGCCGCGCAGCCGGGGATCCGGTCGTTGTCCTCGGATTTTCGGCAGACGCGCGCGTTGAAAACGCTGACCCAGCCGCTGGTGACGCCAGGGCATCTGTTTTTCCAGGCGCCGGGCCAGTTCCGCTGGGAGCTGGGAAATCCGGCGTTGACCATTGCGCTGAAAAACACCAACGAGATGCTGGTCGTCTATCCCAAGCTTCATCGCGCGGAACGCTATCCGGCGACGGACACCGAGACGGGACCGTGGCGCGACGCGCTGGCATTGCTCGAGGCGGGTTTTCCCCGTGACCAGCGTGAGTTCGAGGCGCGGTTCAAAGTGTTGAGCGCGGGCACCACCAACGACACTCACACGCTGGCGCTCGAACCGAAATCGGCGGCGGCACGGCGCTTCATGCCGCGCATCACGATCGTTCTCGATGCCAAGGATTACGGCCTGCGCGCGACCGAACTTGTCCTGGCCGATGGCTCCACCATGCGCAACGATTTCATTAATCCCATCGTGAATCCGCCGCTCGACGCGAAGACTTTCGACTTCCCGCTCGACGCGACTTACACCGTCACCGAGCCGTTGAAACGAAAATAAGCGCGGCGCCATGAGCGATCCATTCTCCCAAGCCCTGGCATGTTTGCCGCATGGCCCCGAGTTCCGCCTCGTGGACCGGTTGCTGCAACTCGATGCCGGCCGGAGCGGGGCGGGGGAGTATCGGGTGCGCGGCGACGAGGCGTTCCTGCGCGGCCATTTCCCCGGACAGCCCATGATGCCAGGCGTGCTGCTGACCGAGGCGCTGGCCCAACTTGCAGGGGTGGTGGCGCAAAGTGATCCGGCCATCCCGCCGTTGCGCGGGCTTCGCCTCACGGCATTGCGCAACGTTAAAATTCTCGGCACGGCGGTTCCCGGCGAAGTGTTAAGGATCGAGGCTAAGGTCGCCGGGCGACTGGCTAATTTGGTCCAGGCTTCCGGCTCTATTTATGTGGCTGACCGCCTGATTCTTTCGGGCGATGTGACGCTGAGTGGTGAAGCACAATAGCGCGGAACTCGTCACGAATTGTTCCAAAGCTTCAGTCGCCTTTTCAGAGAAGCGAGCTTTGACGCCTCTTTGGCTAGCGCCGGAAAGTCCTTCAAGATTTGCTCGCAGGTCGGAATCTCGCCCCAGGCGGTGATAGTGAAATATTCCATCGCGTGCCGGGTCTTGATGCCGAGTTCGCGGTTTTGCCGGAGAAAACGTTGCCGCAGAATCTTGGACCAATCCGCCAGCGACGCGGGTGGCTCCATTTTATGCCGGCCCACCCAAGGCAACCATTCGGTGATTTGCGATTGGTGACACCAGGTCATCGCGCAAATCTTGGGGAACACCTTTTCAGTATCGACTGCCAGATCGAACGCGTTCGCGCCATGCATGTAGCCGTCGTAGGTGTTGATGATCACCGGCACTTTGCAGGGCCGCGATTTGGTCTCGTCCGCCGGATATTCGGGGGTGAAGGCGTGCGGGACGTTGATCATATATGCCACCTTGCGCACGGCCTCGGCGACGGCAATGTGATCGACATGCACGCCCGCCCGCGGATCGGTCGGCAGCGGCGGGCAGAAAAGGTAGTCCGGCTCAAAATCGCGAATGGCCTTCCACAACGCGGCGAGCAGGTCGGTCGAAACTTGCAGGCAAGCCTCGCGAGGGATTTCCCCGTTCGGAAGGCGCAGGGGCTCGAACTCGTATCCGCCAATGCGCGCCGACTCCGCCTGTTCCTTTAGCCGCACCGCGCCCGTCTCTTTGCGGGTGCGGAAATGATGCCCCGCCCGTCCATCCGTGCAGACGATCACTTTCGCGCTCAGGTCGTCGCCGAGCTTCTGTTTCCACAAGTCAAAGGTTCCTGCCGCGACAAATTCATAGTCGTCGAAGTGGGCATGAACACAGAGGATTTTCATGGGACCGGATTGTCCGTCAAGACGGCTCTATTCTGCAAGCGAACGTAAACTTGCTGGGGCAGGCGGGGCGAGGCTCTGACGAGCCGTCCCTTAAGCGATCAGATCCTTGACCACGTTCCCATGCACATCCGTGAGGCGGAAGTCCCGGCCCGCGTGGCGGAACGTGAGTTTCTCGTGGTCGAAGCCGAGTAGTTGGAGGATCGTGGCGTGGAGGTCGTGGACGTGAACCTTGTTCTCGACCGCTTGAAAGCCAAACTCGTCCGTCGCGCCGTGGACGTAACCGCCACGCGCGCCGCCACCCGCCATCCACATGGTGAAGCCGTAGTGGTTGTGGTCGCGGCCATTGATCTTGCCGGCGTTGGAGCCGGGCGTGGGCAACTCCACCGTCGGCGTGCGGCCGAACTCGCCGCCCCAGATCACCAGCGTGTCCTCCAGCATGCCGCGTTGCTTCAAATCCTTGAGCAACGCGCCGATGGCCTGGTCGCACTCCTTGGCGAGACGCCTGTGGTTCACCTCGATGTCGTCGTGGTTGTCCCACGGCTGGCCGGAGCCGTGCCACACCTGCACGAAGCGCACGCCTTTCTCCAGCAACCGCCGCGCGATCAGGATTTGCCGCGCCTGCGTGCCCTCGCCGTACATCTTGCGGATGTGCTCCGGCTCGCGCGAGATGTCGAACGCGTCGGTGGCGTCCATCTGCATGCGATAGGCCAGCTCGAAGGACTGGATGCGGGCCTCGATTTGCGCGTCGTCCTGGCGGCGCTTGTGATGCCGCTCGTTCAATTGCTGCACCAAATCGAGTTGCCGCCGCTGCTCGGGCAGGGAGGTGTAGTGATTCTTGATGTGCTCGATCAGCTTCTCGATCTGCGTGTATTGCGTATCAATGTAGGTGCCCTGATACACGCCGGGCAGAAAGCCGGACTGCCAGTTCTGCGACTCCTGGATCGGATAGCCTCCCGGGCACATGGCAATGAAGCCGGGCAAATTTTGGTTCACCGTGCCGAGGCCGTAGGTCACCCAGGAGCCCATGCTGGGGCGAATCTGCCGGGCGTCCCCGCAGTTCATCAGCATCAGGGACGGCTCATGGTTTGGCACATCCGCATGCATCGAGCGGATCACCGCGATGTCGTCAATGCTCTCGGCGACATGCGGAAAAATCTCGCTCACCTCGATGCCGCTCTTGCCGTATTTCTGGAACTTGTAAGGGGAGGGGAAAGCCGCGCCGGTCCGGCGCTCGGTCCGCAAATTCTCGGTGGGCAGGTTTTTGCCCGCGTATTTCACGAGGGACGGCTTCGGGTCGAACGTGTCCACCTGCGACGGACCGCCGTTCATGAAGAGATGGATCACCCGTTTGGCCTTGCCGGGAAACTGCGGGGGCTTGGGGGCCAGCGGGGAGACGAAGCCATCCGCGCGGGCGGGCGTGGTCAACCCGGCCATGTCCATGAGGGAGGCGAGGCTCAACGCGCCCATGCCCATGCCGCAGCGCGACAGGAAGTCGCGCCGCGTCAGGAAAAAATCCGCCAGTTTCGGTTTGTGATGGTCCATCGTTGCCAGTTTCTTGCGCGGCCCACGGCCGCTATCTGATTTGGACGCCCTCAAAACGGCGCAAATTCAAGTGCCCGGCGGCTTTCGATAGGATGTTAGCAGCCCGGACGCGGGCGGCAAGTTCGTTAAGCCCGCAGAATCTTCTCCATCGCCTTCCCCTTGGCCAATTCATCGACCAATTTGTCCAGATAGCGGATTTCGCGCATCGTCGGGTCTTCGATGTCTTCCACCCGCACGCCGCAAACGACCCCTTTGATCAATGTTCGCGAGGGGTTGAGCTTCGGGGCTTCGTTGAAAAAGGTCTCGAAATCCGTCTGCTTCTTCAATTGTCCTTCCAGTTCCATCTGGCTGTAGCCGGTCAGCCAGCAAATCACGGTATCCACCTCCGACTTCTTGCGTCCTTTCTTTTCCGCCTTGGCGACGAGGAGAGGATAGACCTTCGCAAAGCTGGTCGTAAAAATCCGGTGTTTCGTGGTGGTCATGAGAATGGATCGGCTGGCGCATGCCGTTTGTTAAAGGGAACGGCGGAGACGCCGAGAAGAAGATTTTGAACAGGAGGAAGCAGAGGGAACGGAGAGGTCGGACCGGAGGCGCGGCGCGTTTGAAGGCTTGAAATGGCTTGTATCTCCACAAAATGCGCGGGTTTGGCCCCGCTACGCATCTCCGCGCCTGCGGGGTGAAGCGAATTTGTCATAACCCGGCAGGCTTGAT
>CAZMLP010000067.1:0-2850 GCA_964566745.1 uncultured Verrucomicrobiota bacterium
TGCCATCGGGCAAGGCACGCGGTTTTCATGAAAACCCCCGGGCACCGTCTATTTCCTAACCGGCTCATGCAACGTGCGGGCACCCGGAAGAGATCGCGAGTAACAGCGCGGTCGAATTTGCCCTCGAAATCAGCCGTCGAAATTGTAGGCAGTAGGGTTTGTGAAAAGTTTCACATAGACCTTGCGGCCTATTAATTCGGGTGATAGCGTGACCCAGTTTTTAACAACTAACTTAACTATCCGACCATGAAAACGAATTCGCGGCTGCTCACCTTCGCCGCTCTCTGCGGGGCCGTTTCTTTTGCCTCCGCCGGGGATATCACCGGGAAAGTCACCCTCAAAGGCACCCCACCGCCCGAGAAGGAACTCACCCCGCTGAAGAACGACCCTACCTGCGGTCCGCGCTTCAAGGAAGTCAACAACGGCGCCGTGCCGATGACCCGTTTTTACATGGCGGACTCCTCGGGCGGCCTGGCTGACGTGGTGGTCTCGATCACCGGTCTCTCCGGCAAATCCACCGGGGATTCCGCGAAGCCCCTGCTGATCGACCAGACCGGTTGCGAATACACCCCTTACGTATCCGCCGTGCAAACCAAGCAGACGATCAACGTTCGCAACTCGGATCCCGTGTTGCACAATGTCCATGTGCTGCCCACCGCTGATGGCAACAAGGAATCCAACAAGGCTCAATTGCCCAAGACAGCGGACATCCCTTACTCCTTCAGCGCTCCGGAGGAATTTCTGAAGTTTAAATGCGACGTGCATCCGTGGATGTTCGCGTACGTCACGGTGGCGGATCACCCCTATATCGCGGTGACTGGCAAAGACGGCTCGTTCACGATCGCCAATGTTCCGCCGGGCAAATACAAGCTGCAGGCGGCGCACCGCAAGGGGGGCGTCGTGACCCAGGAAATCGAGGTCACGGGCGGCGGCGCGAAGGCTGATTTCAGCATCGAGGCGAAATAATCACGGTTGGTTTAAACCGCCCCGGTCGAGTTGCCGGGGCGGTTTTCCCCTTTTGTGGCGGATTCAATGTCTCCCGTCGTAACACCGCAGCCCTGGCTTCATCGCTTTGCCGTTCTCACAGCGGTGGCGACACTTGGGCTGATCGGCATGGGGGGCTTGGTGACCAGTCATGGCGCGGGGATGGCGGTGCCGGACTGGCCCACCACATACGGTTATAACATGTTTTTGTTCCCCGTTTCGCTCTGGAAGGGGGGAATCTTCTACGAGCACAGCCATCGCTTGTGGGCCTCGCTGGTCGGGCTGTTGACCACGATCCTAGCCGTTTGGCTCTGGATCAAAGAACCGCGCCGTTGGCTGCGCTGGCTGGGAACGGGCGCGTGGTTCGCCGTGGTTTTGCAGGGAGTTTTGGGTGGCCTGCGGGTGACCCTTTACAAGGACCAAATTGGCATCTTCCACGCCACCCTGGCTCAATTGTTTTTCATTGGGATTTGCGCCATTGCCCTGTTTACCAGCGCTTGGTGGATCAAGGCGGGCTCGTGGCGGGAGGCGGTTGTGCCGGAGCAGGTTCGCCGGCTTATCCTCGCCTCCACGCTATTGGTTTTGCTCCAGTTGGTGCTGGGCGCAACCATGCGCCACCAGCACGCCGGTCTGGCGGTCCCCGATTTTCCCCTCGCTTATGGCAAGCTCTGGCCGGCGACGGACGCCGCCTCGCTTGACGCCATCAACCATCAGCGGCTGGATTCCCGTGATTTCAAGGCCATCACCGCCACACAAATCCAACTGCACATGGCCCACCGCGTTGGCGCGGTTTTGACCAGCGCGATGGTTCTGCTGACCGCATGGCAAATCCGCCGGCTGCGCGGTCTGCCGGTGGCCGCGCGACGCCTCGGCGGCTGGTGGGCGGGGCTGATTTTGGCGCAATTCACTTTGGGGGTGGTGACCGTGTTGAGCAACAAAGCGGCGGACATCGCGACCGCGCATGTTTTGTGCGGCGCGCTGAGTTTGTTGACGGGTTCCCTCCTGGCGATTATTTCATTGGCCGCGCGAACGGCGCCGGTTTCCGCCACCTCCCGGGAAACGGCCGCCAGCCACGCTTTGTTTGCAGACACCAAAATCACCGCCGCCCGCCAATGACCTGATGAAGGCCGCCGCTCCATCGCAACCCATCACCGCCACTCCCGCCGCCAGCACGGAAAAGGGGATGGCGGGTATGCTGTGCGATCTGGTGAAGTTCCGGCTCACCAGCATGGTGCTGCTCACCACGGCGGTGGGTTTTTATCTCGGATTGCGCGGCCCGCTGCGCTACGTCCTGCTGCTGCATACTCTTTTTGGAACCGCCCTGGTGGCTTCCGGCGCCGCCGCGCTGAACCAATTGTTCGAGCGCGAGTATGACGCTCGCATGCGCCGCACGGAGTCGCGTCCCCTGCCCTCCGGCCGGATGCACCCGGACACGGCCTTGCTCATTGGCGCGGCGATGAGCGCCCTCGGGTTGGTTTACCTCGCTTATTTCGTCAATTACCTGACCAGCCTGCTCGGCGCGATCACACTGCTTAGCTACCTGTTCGTTTACACCCCCTTGAAGCGGGTCACGCCGTTAAACACCGTCATCGGCGCGATCCCCGGCGCTCTGCCGCCGTTGATGGGATGGACCGCCTCGCGCGAGTTCATTAGCGCCGAGGGCTGGTCGCTCTTCGCGATCCTGTTCTTCTGGCAATTGCCGCACTTCCTGGCCATCGCGTGGCTTTATCGGGAGGATTACGCAAAGGGTGGCTTCGTGATGCTGCCCGTGGTTGACCCGCAAGGCACGCGCACCGGCCGGCAGGCGGTAAGCCACACGCTGGGATTGCTCTCCATCAGCCTGTTCCCGGTGATTCTCGGACTGGT
>CAZMLP010000068.1:0-2203 GCA_964566745.1 uncultured Verrucomicrobiota bacterium
GGATGGCCGCCGCCTGGCGCCTCCCTGGCTACATGAAACCGGCGATTCACAGTCTCGGGCTGGAGCGGGCCATCACCCTCGATATTTTGCACAAGGCGCGCAAATCCACTCCCGCCTGTTTGGAGATGATGGCCGCGTTGACGGGCCGGACCATCGGGGCTGGTGGCTCGGCCAAGCCAGGCGGGCCGGGCGGGTTTTCCGAGGTGTTCGAAGCCATTGGAAGGCAAGCGGACGATTTTTTCAGGCGGGCGTCGTTTGTCACCCGCGCGTTCGCCTGGAGATGGCTTTGGGCGCGCCAGGACGAGTATTATCTTACGCGCCAATTGCAGGGAATGATCGACGCCTCCCGGGAAGCGCTGGACGCGACGGACTACCGGCGCGCCCGCGAAAAGATCGCCCGCATCGAGCGCGAGGCCAACGGGCTGGGCAGGGGCAGGATCACGGACCGCCTGCTTTTCACCCGCACAGCGATCCCCGCGTGGAGCAAGGTTGCGGACAAGGTCGCGCACACGGAGACGCAAAAGCAGCTTGCACTCGCGGCCATCGCGATCCGCCGTTATCAGCTGCGGCACGGCCGGCCGCCGGAGACCCTGGCGGGTATCGTGCCCGAGTTTCTCGAAATGGCGCCGGTCGATTGGATGGATGGCGCGCCGCTGCGCTACCGGCCCGGAACAAACGGGGATTTCACATTTTATTCGGTGGGGGACAATTTCAAGGACGACGGTGGCGACGGCACCGTGATGGAGGAGTATAAAAACACCCGGTCGATATGGTTTGGCCGCGACATCCTCTGGCCTCAACCGGCCACGGCGGAGGAAATCGAAGCGGAAAAAAGGAGGGTCCAGAAGAAGCGTTGACGTGAGAATCGCCTGCCGCGGGAGTCCAAACGATTGCGTGACCATCCGCAGGCGCAAACGGATTCGATTCCTGGCCATCCTTTTGGCGGCGGGCGTTGCTGGCTTTCTCGGGCGTGATTTTTATGGGCGGCACAAGGTGGCAGTTCTGCGCGCGGAATTGAGGGCGAGAGGAGAACGGCTTGCCCTCGAGGAAATTGTCGAGGGGTTTTCGCCGGAAGCATATCAGACGGGCGAGGACCTGATCAAATTGGGGGAAGGACTGCCGCAGGGCTTTGCACGTCCGCGCGCGATGGCATGGATCGCGCCCGGCAAGGCGGAAATAGGTAGTGCGAAACCAGATGTTTGGGATCCGAACGAGAATGTCACGCACACATGGGATGAAGTGGAGCGAGATCTCGCCGCCTTCCGCCCCGCGCTTCTGGTCGCGCAAGTCGCGCTGCAAAGAAAACCCGTCGCGTGTCGCTTGGACTATGCACGGGGCTTCGAGATCTTGTTGCCCGGGGTGTCTCAAGCCAAAGGCTTTTCGCGGCGTTTTCTATGCGCCGCAATGGAGGGGCTTCATCGGGGCGATCTTCCGGTGGCCATGACCAATCTCCTTGCCAGTTGGACGACTCCCCACGCCTTGGAAAATGATCACTTGGTCATGAGCGAACTCGTGCGCATGGCGATCAGCGAGGAGTCTGCCGCTGTGGTTTGGGAAATGATTCACTCGCCCGGTTGCGGCGAGGCGGAACTGGCGCAGATCGCCGCCGTCGCGAGCCAACTGGATTACGCCGCGCCGATGGTTCGCGCGCCGGAAATGGAGCGGGCGATGGCGCTGGCAATTTTTGACAGGGTGCATGGATGGAAGTCGGGATGGGCCGGGCCATTGGAATGGCCCTTTGGCGCCGATCTTAATTCGGCCGCAGAACAAGCGGTGCTGCGCGCTTTTTTTCTCGGTTGGAAATGGGTTTGGTCACGCGGCGACGAGTATCGTTTTCTCAACCTCATTCAGGAAGTATTGGACGTCTCCCGCGAATTGCGCGCCAGCGGCAATTATTCTGCCTGCCGGAACCGGATGAGGGAATTGGACCGTCAAATCTCCGAGTTGCGCGGTGTGCGGCACCTCTTCACCCATTCCTTGATTACGATGGAGCGAAATTGCCCGGAGCGCATTGCTCTGGCGGAAACTGGCAAGCAGCTCCTGCTCACCGCCATCGCCATCCGGCGGCATGAGTTGCGACATTGCCGCCAGCCGGAGACATTGGCCCGACTAGTGCCGAAATATCTTTCCGAGTTGCCGCGCGACTGGATGAACGGCGAGTCGTTGCACTATCGGCCCGGCACAAACGGGAATTTCCAGTTGT
>CAZMLP010000069.1:0-5271 GCA_964566745.1 uncultured Verrucomicrobiota bacterium
CCTCCGCCAGCGTGAACGGCAGCTTGATTGTCACGCCGTCGTGCTCCTCGCCCGGCGCGTAGGCGTAAGCCACCGCCACCGGCTGGCCGCCGACCGCCACGGCATCGGGAAAGGCCGCGGCGTCGTATTTCAACTCCTGACCGCTCGCGAGTTCCGCCTCGGTCACGCACAAAAGGTTTGGATCTTTCTGATCGCGCAGGAACCGGTTCAACTCGTGCACCGAGGAGACGTTCTCCATTCGCTTCGCGTAGAAGTCGTGCAGCGTCTGGTCGAGATCGCCAAAAGTGTGCCGCCGCACCCGCGTTTGCCAGTTCTCGATCTTTTGGCGCACCGCGCGGTTGTGATTCAGAAACGCGTATTGCGCCGGCCACTCGCGATCCGCGTCGGGAACCGCCTCCGCCAAAGCATGCGCTGTGCGCAAGTTGCGAGGGTCCGCGTCCTCGCCACGAATGTCGCGTGGCGCGGGCAACAAATTCTCCTCCACCAGCGCGGAGCGGATGAAAATGGCAGTCGCCTCCGGCGGATTGATATTCCCATACGCCACCCGGTGCCGCTGCACCTCCAAGCCGTGCAAGGTCACGATCTCGTCCACCAGGACGCGCCCCATGCCGACGATCCAGCGCGGGTTTTGATGCGTTACCTTGCAGCAATGCGGCGCGAGCTGGAATATCCATTGCGGATCAATTCCCGCGAGTGTGCGCGCGAAGAGTTGCGAGGTTTCGACGATCTCGCCAGCCACGATCCACTCCGGCTGGCTGGCCGCCGGCCTCGGCGCCCCCGGGGCGTTGCGGGCGCCCGGTTTGCGCGGGGGCTCGCCCCGCTCATGCAACACGGATCCCGGGAAAACCGAGAGCAACCGGTTGCCCGTCCCCTTGTAGCGGTTGCGCTCCTCGCGCCGCGCGGCGTGGCCGATCAATCCCGCCAAAATGGAACGATGAATCGCCTCGCAGGCCGCGTTGCTCTCGTTCAATTGAAATTTGCCCAGGGCCTCGAGCGCGTCATGCAATTGCGAATGCAAGTCCTGCCACTCCCGCATGCGGAGGTAGGAGAGAAAGTGCTGTTTGCAGAACTTTCGGCGCTGGTTCTGCGTTCGCAACGATTCCCATTGGTCATGCACCGCGTTCCAAATATTCAGCAGCGTGAGGAAATCCGACTGGGGGCTCGCGAAGCGCCGGTGCGCGGCCTCGGCGGCTTCCTTCTGGTCCATCGGCCGCTCGCGCGGATCCTGGATGCTCAAGCCCGCCGCGATGATCAGCAACTCGCGCGTCGCGTGCTCGCGTTGCGATTGGAGCAGCATCCGGCCCAGCGTGGGGTCAATCGGCAAACGGGCGAGATCAAGGCCGAGTTCAGTGAGTTCCCGTTTCTCATCGAGCGCGCCCAACTCTTGCAGCAGGGTGTAACCGTTGGCGATGGCAGCGGGCGTGGGCGGTTGCACGAAGGCGAACGTCTCAATCTCACCGAGGCCGAACGCCTTCATTCGCAGGATCACCTCCGCGAGATTCGCCCGCTGAATCTCCGGCTGCGTGAAGGGCGGGCGACCATTGAAATCCTCCTCGGAGTAGAGGCGGATGCAGACGCCCGCCTCCACGCGGCCCGCGCGGCCCTTGCGCTGGTTCGCGCTGCTCTGCGAGACCGGCTCAATCGGCAGCCGTCGCGTGCGCGTGCGCGGATTGTAGCGGCTCATGCGCGCCATGCCCGCGTCAATGACGAACCGGATGCCGGGAATGGTCAGCGATGTCTCGGCGATGTTCGTCGCAATGATGAGCTTGCGCCGCGCGGAGGGCGCGAAGACGCGCTGCTGGTCGCCCGCGCTCAACCGGCCAAACAGCGGGATGATCTCCGCGTCCCCGGCGAAGCGGCCCGTTAGCAGGTCGCCCGTCTCGCGAATGTCGCGCTCGCCGGGCATGAAGATCAGAACGTCGCCATCGTTGGTCTCGTACAGCACGCGCTCAGTCGCCTGCACCGCAGCATCGACGTAGCTCAGGTCGCCGCGGTCCTCGGAGTCCGCGTCGAGCGGTTGATAGACCACCTCGACCGGATAGACGCGCCCGGACACCTCGATAATGGGCGCGTCGTTAAAGTGGCGTGAGAAAGCTTTTGTGTCGATGGTCGCGGAAGTGACGATCAATTTCAGGTCCGCGCGTTTGGCCAGCAGGCCCTTCAAATAACCGAGCAAAAAGTCGATGTTCAGGCTGCGCTCGTGCGCCTCGTCGATGATGAGCGCGTTGTACTCCGCCAACGTCGGGTCGCCCTGCGTTTCCGCGAGCAGGATGCCGTCGGTCATCAACTTGATGTAGGTCTGCGGGCTGGAGCGGTCATCGAAGCGGATTTTGCAACCGACCTCGCGCCCCCACGCGGCGTTCAACTCCTCCGCGATGCGGCGGGAGATGGAAAGCGCCGCCACACGACGCGGCTGGGTGCAGCCAATCTTCGCCTCGATGCCGAGTCCCGCCTCGAGGCACATCTTCGGGATTTGCGTGGTCTTGCCCGAGCCGGTCTCGCCCGCGATCACCACCACCTGGTTTGCCCGGATCGCGGCGACGATTTCGTCCTTTCGCGCGGTAATGGGCAAATCGCCCGGGTAAGTAATTCGCGGAAGATTCAACCGGCGTTGCTCGCGCAAGGCGATGGAGGCGCGTGCCTCAACCAACAAACGGTCCAGCAGCGCGTCATGGCGATCCGGGTGGTTCCGGTCGCGCAACACGCGCACCAGCCGCTGCCCGAGCCGCACCCAATCGGGCAGCAGGCACTGCGGCAGCAGCGCTTTCAGTTCGTTGATCCGAGCGTCATTCATGCACGGGGCGCGGAACATAGCGCAACCCGAGCCAAGGGAAAACAGACAAATCGGCCGGACCGCTGGGTTTCAGCGATCCGGCCGTGGCGGGGGAATCTAGGGCATTTCCAGAAAAATCATAGCCACGCAAAGGTAGGAATGGCGCGTTGAACTGTCCGTTCAACCTCGCCTTTCCAATACGATTGCGGACCTCGCAGCGCGAGGTCCCTACCACCGGAGGCCACAGTTTTTCTTGGACCGCTCTAATAGAAAGCCGAGGGCCTGATTACTGAAACAACTGCGGGGCAAACTCGTTCAAGTACTCGCGCCAGTTGTCCCACGTGTGGCCGCCGGCGCCTTCTTTGTACACCACGTTGAACTGGTGTTTCTTGAACATCTCGACCGTGGCGCGGGAGGTTTGGACCAGAAAGTCATCCTTGCCAGTCGCGAACCAAAAAAGCTTCAGGCCGTCCTTTAGTTTCGCGTCATCAAGGATGGCTTTGTGTTTCTCCTCGAAGGTCGGGCTTTGGGGCGGCGCGCCGTTCGGGCCGCCGGTGATGCCAAAAATTCCGGAGCTATAGACGCCGAGGTAGGCGAATTTGTCGAGGTTGGGGATACCGATGTTCAGGGTGTGCATGCCGCCCATCGAGAGGCCCGCGATGGCGCGATGCGCTCGATCTGTGAACACGCGATAGCGCTTTTCCATTTGCGGCATGATGTCCGCGTTGAACTCCGGCTCGAACTCGCCGCTCATCGAGCCGCCGAAATTGAACGGCCCCGTGTGTCCGTGCGGCATCACGACGACCATCGGCTTGGCTTTCCCGGCGGCGATCAGGTTGTCCATGATGAAACCGGCGCGGCCCACAGTGCTCCAGGAATTGTCCGAATCAAACGCGCCGTGGAGGAGGTAAAAGACCGGATATTTCTCCGGGCCGGCCTCGTAGCCCGGCGGGGTATAAACGTGCAGGTGGCGAAACTTCTTCAGCGTCGAGGACCAGTAGGTGATCTCGGCGACCGCGCCGTGCGGCACGTCCTTGGTGTCCATCCAGTCCGCGCCTGGAATATGAATGAGGCTCCACGTGTTGTCATTGGACGCGCTGGTGCGGGGATTGCGCGGGTCCACCACAGCGACGCCATCCACGGTGAAGTTGTAGCGATATGCGCCCGGTGGCAGCGGCCCGATGGTCACTTCCCACACGCCGTTGGTCGCTTTGACCAGCGGCGTGGATTGGCCAAAGCCAGTGCCGGGGATGTCTCCGCTGCCGCCGAGTTTCACCTCGGTGGACTTGGGCGCGTAGATGCGAAAGGTGACTTTTCGGTCTGGCGAGGTTTCGGCAGAGATGAATTTCGGAGGTTGCGGGCCAAACTGCGCGCGGGCGGCGGGCGCGGCAAGCAAGCCGAGCCACACGGCGGCGGCCAGCGCAATGGTAAGATGACGACGGGTATTCATAACAGGTGAGGAGTGGTTACGATTTTCGGTTGGTGTGCCTGGGAGATTGTTTTCGATGGGCGCTGGTGCGGCCATTTGGCGTGGCGGTCGCCAGTTTGCCGTTTGTCGCCGGCTTTCGGGGCGGGGGTTGCATGGTTTGCGCGACACGCGCCAGCATTTTCGTGAGGATTTGAAGTTCCGCCTCGTCAAACAGACTGGTGAGCTTGGCGCGCAAGTCCTTGCTCTGGTGAAGGAGCTTCCCGGTCAGATCGCGCCCGGCCTCCGTGAGTTGCACGGCCCACGCGCGCCCGTCAAGCGGATGCGCGACGCGAGTGACGAGTCCACGCCGCTTGAGCAGGGTGACCATGCTGCCAATGGTCGCGGTGTCCGAGAAACAAAGGCGGACCAGCTCCTGTTGCGTCGCCTGGCCCTCGCGCTGGAGATTCCAGAGCAGGACGAATTGGTCGGAGGTCATGCCCAGCGGAGCGAAGGCGACGTTGCTGCTGCGACGAAAATGAGAGTAGGCGGCGCGCAGGCTCATGGCCAGCGCATGCCCTTGCTCCTCAGCCTTGGGGGATGTCACGTATACAATACAAATTCCAAAACCCTGCTGAGTCAATACCGAACAGACCCTCGCCTGGCGGCGGACCAGTGAAAGGATTGCTTTTCAACCGCCGTGGACAAATTCCGCAAGAACCAGCATTCTCGTCGCCGTCCTGAAAACAGAACCGGCCTGCCGGTCCAATGAGCGCATTTCTTTATTCAATTCGTCACCGGTTGTCCTGCGTCACGGCTGTGCTGTGGCTCGTCGGTTGCTTTGAAGGAAGGGCATATGGCGCGGCTTCCCTGGCGCTGACGCGCGCCGATTACATCGACCGGGTGCAGGCCGTTTGGACCGCTCAAATTTGCGCGGTTCTGCTCGCGTGGCCGCACGAGCATCAGGTTTCCTCGACCCTTTGGCTCACAAATTTTCCCAAGCCTTACACGGTCGCGCCGGTGGATGACGACTGGTATTACGAGATGTGCGCCATCCGCGCTTTCGAGAAACACGGCCCCAACCTGACCGTCG